>JABFRM010000233.1 GCA_013141155.1 Methylococcaceae bacterium
GCAGGGAGTGATTTTAAAACCGCCAGATTTGATAAGTTGTTCGGCCTAAGCGCGGTTCATAAGTCGAAATTGTTTGTCAAATTTATGCTGGATATTTTTGGCAGGGGTAAACTCAACTGATTTTTTTGGGTTTAACGGCTTCTGCATATTTTTTGATTGTTGTTAAAGAGGGCGAGTGCTTCCCGCCGGTAAGGGATGATTCAAGCCTAGTGATAGCAGGTGCTTTGGTCCCCATACGCAAAGCAATATCCGCTTGGCTTAAGCCCGCATTTTCACGCGCCAATAACATTTCCCGCAGCAAGGCAAATTCTGGCGCTAAAGCATCATATTCTGCCTTAGTCGCTGGATTAGAAAAAGCCTTAGCTTGTCATTCTTCATGCGTCATCATTCATCCCCTCAGTCATGCGTTTATTAGCCAGTTCAAGTTCTTTTTTAGGTATTTTTTGTGTTTTTTTAAAAACACATGCAGCACAACAATTCGTTTGCCAATTTTGGTACAAAAGAACGCCCGTGCAATGCCTTCTTTGCTTTTAATCCTCAATTCAAACAGACCAATCGACTGCGTGTGTGGCATACCAAGGCTTGAACCAAACTCCATCATTAATTCAGCTAACCTGAAATATCGGGATAACAGCTTTTTATGTTAAAAGCATCGACAGCAAAGGATTTATAGTGAAGCAATGGCAAAGTGAAATTTGATGAACTCGACAGCAAAATGAGGATATTTGAAACCGCGCACGATCATTGTGTGCTGCCAGGTATTTATATCGCAGCTCGTCTCGATGGGCGAAATGTCATCCGCCTCGATTAAAGTAATTATCAACATAGCGGCCTGTTAGTCCGTAACCTTATTTCATGCGTAGTTGTAAGCCTGCACTGCAAAAAAACACCTGTTCACACCCCTGCCCCATTATTTGCGCAGCTTTGCCGGATAAATCCACAAATTGCCGCGCCAAGGGATTATCGGGGATAACACCCCAACCCACTTCATTGTGAACTAACACCAAATCCACAGGCAACAGCATCACCGCTTCCAATTCCTGCAAAATGTCAGCGCTGGGGATTTGATGATAAAGCAAGTTATTCAACCACATCGACACGCATTCAACTAATACGGGTTGCTGACAATTTTGCAAGGTATCAAATAATTTAATCGGCGCTTCCAAAGTAATGAACTTATTCTGGCGGCGCTGTTGATGAACCTGAATGCGTTCCTGCATTTCCGCATCAATAAACTCACAGGTAGCGAGATAATAAGGTTTGGTATTCGAAGAGCCTTGCAAGATATAGTTTTCCGCCAAACGCGATTTACCACTTTTGATGCCGCCGATAAATAGGGTTTTCATGTTAATAAAGCACCAGCAATTAATAAACTGAACACAATACGATCAATGCCGGTTCTCATTGCTAAGGCTTCTGTTAACGTTGCAGGGTTAATTACATTTAAGGCGACGCCTAAAGTGGGCTTTGCTTTTAGCTGTCCGTGATACCGCGCATCGCCGCCGAGTGCAATCCCTAATGCACCGGCCATCGCGGCAATCGGCAAACCGGCATTGGGGCTTTCCAGTTTATCACCATCCCTTAACACGCATTGCCAAGCGTAACGTTTATCTTTTGCCAGTAAAACAATCAGTAATGCAGTTAAACGCGCGGGAATATAATTAGCAATATCATCCAAAATCGCAGCGGTTTTACCGAAATAAAAATAACGCGGGGTTTTATAGGCAATCATCGAATCCAAGGTATTAATAGCCTTGTAAACAGCAATGCCAGGCAATCCCAATAACAGTAAATAAAATAGCGGTGCAATTACGCCATCACTGAGGTTTTCTGCCCAAGTTTCCAATGCTGCCTTATAAATGTCGATTTTCGTCATCTGTTCAGTATCACGACTGACCAGATGGCTGATAGCTTGTTGGGGATATGCCGCCGTTAAGATCGCAGCAACGCAACTGTGCAACATATTCATGGCTAAGCCTGTGGAGGCCAATAGCGCCAAAGCAATGGTAGCCATCCAATTTGGCAGTAGTTCACAGAGATGAACAAGTGCAAGACTACTGAGAAGCGTGACGGTTAATAAACTAACGACCAAAACTGTGCCTGATAGCAGGTGGTCGCTATAATATCGCTTTTCAAAGGCCGCAATAAAATCCCCCATCAACATCACCGGATGTTTGCAAGGAAATTCACCGAACTTATTATCGAAAAGGTAGGCTAACAGAGCTAATTCAAAGGACATGCATGATTTTTTTGGCTGTCTTGGCGGTTTTCCCCGTAATTTTACACCAATACAATGTACTCAAAGGAGGTATCTAATAAATCTCGCCTGCCCCTCTTTTAAAAAGAGGGGCAGATTGTTGACTTTTCAAACTCAAGCGTAATTAAGGCTTTATTTAAAAATTAATCGTCATATCCGTTGAAAATAAGAATTGTTGATCTTGATTACCTGCATCAAATGCGTTTCTACCAGTAGACCAATCATAACGAACATTCGGACGGACATTTAACCAAGGCACAGGTTTCCAATTTACCCCAGCGGTAACTGCATAATAGGTACCCGCTTCACAGGTCAGAGCCGTTCTGGCAGGAGTACATACACGGAAGCCATTTTGATCACGAAACCATTCGCCTCGTATGCCGGCTGTTAAATTGTCTTTAACATCATAAGTTAAATGCGTCAGTACGCCATACCATTCGGTATCAGTCGGCGAACCACCGATATTAATACCATCAGCAAAACCATGATCATGTTGCAAAACAAAGTGCATTTTATCGGTGAAATTATGCTTTATCACCACGCTATACATGCTCCAAGCATCATCGCTTATTTCCGAGCGACCACTGTAGGTACCACTGACATTCACCGAAGTCCCCTTGTCATCACTAGCCCAGGTTGTTCCCATAATACCGCCCCAGTTGCCCAGTTGCTGATCAAAACTGCCATCCCAGCCGCCAGTAGAACTACCCGTAATTGCCCCACCCATTAACGACCAATTCCCATCAATCGCGTAATTACCCAAAATACCGGTATGGGTAAACGGTTCGCCAAACTGCATAGTGTAGGCATGGGTATAGAAAAAGTTATCCGGTGCCGGAACCGTTTCGTAGCCTATGGGCGTATAAAAATGCCCCGCCTTAACATTTAAACCATTACCAATCGGGATGTAGGTTTCCACATAAGCTTGCGGGATGGCGACATTGTAAAAACGATCCTTCAGAATATTCAAATCCCATGTACCCCTGTCTAAAGTCGCGCCGGTACCCAGTTCTGTCGGTGTAATACCGTAGGCTTGGGTATAATAAGCGTCTGAACCATACATAATATCAAAGCGACCGCCAAAATCCCACGCATCGCCTTCGGTTGCTACTGCACGTTGCAGGTAAAAGTTAATTTGATTTAATTGCAATTCTGAAGCCCTATCCCCAAACGTTACAGGACCGTTAAAACGATCTTCAGGGTCGGTGCCGTTATAAGTAATACCCGCGTTAATCCAGGCACCTACTTTTAAACCCGAATTTTTCATGAAGGTGCTTTCGTTAGGATTACCCATTGCTTCCAGTAAAGTGCTGGCTTCAGACAAGCTTTTCGCTTCTGCTGTGGCACAAAGTGAAGCTACGGCTAACCCCAAGGCCAATTTTTTGAACAATACGTGTGTATTAAGATGGTGTTGCATAATTAAATCCTCATTAATGAATAACCCAAAGCGATTAGCCTACCTAACGAGATAAATGCAAAAATGATGCCAGTTGTTTTTTTACCAAAAATTAAGGGGTTTACACAACAACATACAAATTTACCGCACTATAATTGGGCAAACAGGTCTTGCGATGCACCAAAGTGGGTTAAAAACTAATTTACAGGAGAAATAGGGAGGGTCGTTAAACCCTAGCAGTTCAAATACACTTGTCCAATCCTGTTGACGCCGAACATTACGCTCATCAAACCCCGAATGCCGCCGCCATCAATGGCGAGGATTTTATTGGGGCTGGGGGGATTAGATTCAGTCAATAATATGTTAATTCATCTGAAATTACCTTGTTATATAAATAATAAATCACGAAATTTAATTATTTTATTTTTCAACTTGGATTTAGCAGTTACTGTAAACTAATTGATTGGTGAGTCCACTAAATCAATTTAGATCAATCAAATAATTAATGAAGTGGCGGATACTGCTCAGGTTGTCGATAAATTATTCTCCCGTATTTTTCATCTAAATTAAGATAGGGATTAGATTGTTCAAGCGGATTATTTATAGAATCCGACGGTTCGCGTGAAAATTTATAGGGATGTCGTAATTTATCTGGTGTCCATTCAGCTAAACCACTATTATTTGTAATGGTCAAGTAAAACCGGACACTTTTCTAAGCAGCTTTCCTATAGAATTCCCGTTCAAAATTGAATGGGGATTGATAGCCTAACGTTGAATGTAAACGCTGGCTATTGTAAAACGCAACACGTCAATAATACTCAGCCTTGCCGCCTCCGCTGAAAATCATGGAAACGGAGCGATAGCGAAGTGATGATTTTTAGTCCCCGATAGCTGCACAGGGCCGGGTGTTGAGCCGGAGCAACGCGTAGGTGAAATACAGAGGCTTACCGATAGGCA
>JABFRM010000291.1 GCA_013141155.1 Methylococcaceae bacterium
ACCCGCAAGGCCGCCTGACCGATCACCGTACTAACCTAACACTCTACAAATTAGACGACATCATGCAAGGCGGCCTGAAACACGTCATACAACCCTTGGTCAGCGAATATCAAGCGGAACTGCTAACCCAATTGGGCGATGAGTAAGCGGACATGTCAAGCATCCAATACAATCTCATTCGCGCCATCAAAACCCTGACACCAGTTTCCGAGTCGGCCACACTGGATGCAGAAGTCTTACTCGGCACGGCGCTTAACAAAGACCGCGCCTATCTGCGCGCCTGGCCGGAACAAGCCATTAGCGCGGAACAACTGGCGCTGTTTAACCAACATTTAGAGCAACGCTTACAAGGCATACCGTTAGCCTATATCACCGGCTACCGCGAATTTTGGTCGCGCGATTTTAAAGTCAACACCCATGTCCTTATTCCACGGCACGATACCGAATTAATCATCGAATTATGCCTAAAACGCATTCCACGCAACACCGCGCTTAAAATCGTCGATCTGGGCACTGGCTCAGGCATTATTGCCGTCACCCTCGCCGCTGAACGCCCAAAACTGGATGTAAGCGCCTGTGACATTCAGGAAGAAGCACTGGTCATCGCCAGATTGAACGCCAAAAAACACCATGTCAGCCGCATCAAATTTTATCAAAGCAATTGGTTTGATAGCCTGCCCGAAACGCGCTTCGACTACATTATCAGCAACCCCCCCTACATTGCGGCTGACGACCCGCATCTTCGCCGCGGCGACCTGCGCTTCGAACCTCAAACCGCCTTGGTTTCATCAAAACAAGGGCTGCACGACATCGAACAAATCATCGACATCTCCCGCCAACACCTTAACCCGCAAGGCTACTTAATTATCGAACATAGTTACACCCAAAAAACTCAAGTAAAGGCTTTGTTCAAGCAATTTGAATACCAACACATCGAAACTTTTTTAGATTTATCCGGCAACCCTAGAGTCACCTGCGGACAATGGCTAAGCCCAAACACCAACGCTACCCACAGCCTCACTATGCACGCAACCCCACAAGAATTGACCATCCCCCGCAGACTCATGCAACAACTGCTGCACGCTGCCCAAGAAACACCCGAGCTTGAAGCATGCGGACTGATCAGCGCAATCAACAACATCCCGTGTATTTGCTATCCCATAAAAAACGTCTCCAAGCAACCACAGACGCACTTCCAACTGGATACCAAACAACAAATCACTGCCTTCGCCCACATGCGCAATCTCGGCGAAACCCTATTTGGTATTTTTCATTCACATCCAACAGGACCTGCAACACCCTCCAAAACTGATATACAACTCGCGGCATACCCTGAAGCATTGCACTTTATCATTTCGTTAGATACCAAAGGCGTGCTGGAACTACGCTGCTTCAAAATAACCGACGCCCTAACCCAGGAAATTACCTTAAATATTACCGATTAATTTAACAACATAGAATTAAACGACATTTTTCTTGATTGTCCACCACAACAAGCCTCCCCAAACCACGCCAGTCACATTCAAACTGACATCCCGCCAGTTCAATGCACTGATTGGCGCCAACGTTTGATAGACCTCATCCAAAAACCCAGCCAGCAAACAAATAGCCATCGCAATCAAAATTCTACCGTTTAAGGCCTTGGTCACCACCAGAGTTAAAGCGCAATACTGAATAAAATGCACATATTCGATGGTTATTTTGACCATATCGTTATAATAATATGTTAATACCCCCGCGAAAATCAGCCAGACACCAATTTTTCTTACCTTATTTGCGGTCAGCGTTAACTGCCAAACTAACCATACAACATAAAAACCCAACAACAGCTTACCGATCATTTGCAAAGACCGCCGATAAACCACCTCCGTGTAGATATCCCGTAGCGCGTAACACAGGTTTGAAACGGGATTATGTCCCCCTAAATAAAACCCATATAATACCGCCGCCAGCATCCAGAGCGCCATCACGCGCGTGCTTAATCCATAGCGTTGCAATAGCGATGTTTTCATAATAATGCTTTAACCTTAACCCCTGTTGTACCCTTCCACCATGTCAATACCGTCACTATAAGATGCAAACCTTATTGCGCCCTGAACCGATGTAATTATTAGGCCTATTCAGCTTTTTCCTTCTCCATGCGGGACTTCGCCGACAATCGAGAACTGCATAAACGTTTACGGTTCGATCTTCAAATAAGCTGACTATGGAGGTGCTTTTTTGCCCCATCCCAATCAACAAAAGCATCTTACGTGCATCCTGCCTTTTCTGTATGCCAAGCAAGTATGGCAATGCTTTCTGCTTTAGCTTTAAGTATCTACACAAGTTTCAAAGCGACCCCCTGATTTGTAGTTTTTTTGTCACAGGCTGTTACGTCAAGGACTAACCGTGAACGTAAACGGTTTAGCATTGTAATGAATATCGTCATCGACCTTATAGCCTATATAAACCTCGAAACTACCTGTTAGCCCTGACAATTGTTCGGTAATCTTAATGCCTTCAATGCTGTGTAGCGTGTGCGCAGCTCCAGAAGCTTTTAGCGTTGCCACATTAGTATCCCAATTTTCCCAGCCCTGGGGTGATTTCATATACCAAGCATCTTTGTAATGCACCACGATGTAAATAGAACCGGAGCGGCCTTGTTGTTCTGGCGCGATGCGAATAGCTGCAGAAACATAATCGTTGTAGTCATTTTGAAATACAGTGGTATAAGCTGTTTCGGCGAGGAGGGGGTGATTAACAGCCCTGCTTATAAACCGCGCTTGAGTTGGTTTGCCACTTAACGTGATGCCTGTTCCCCAGTCACTTGAATTTATTTTTGTGGGATCTAATAATTCAACACCTAAAGCACAATTACTTTCTACAAGGCAATCATGGTTATTGATAAATGCTGTTACAGTCGAGTTATCGCTGCTTAAGCGATTTTTATCCAATAGAAGGATTGCTAACTGGGTTAGGTTTGTTATTTCAAGTGGAATCGTGCCGCTGAATCCGTTATTGTTAAGCGCAAGTGTGGTTAAATTACTTAATTGACCTAATGAAGCGGGTATTGTTCCGGTCAGTTGATTTTTTGAGAGAATCAGGTACTGCAAATTATTCAATTGCCCTAAGCTGTCTGGAATAGCACCGCTCAGTTGATTTTGTGCGAGTACAAGCTGCTGCAAATTATTCAATTGCCCTAAGCTGTCTGGAATAGCACCGCTCAGTTGATTATCTACGAGTAAAAGCTGCTGCAAATTATTCAATTGCCCTAAACTATCCGGTATAGTTCCGCTAAGTTGGTTACTATAAAGATTAAGAACCTCCAAATGACTCAATTGAGCCAACGCAATAGGAATCGCCCCGCTGAGCTGGTTACGACTCAGATCAAGTGTCTTTAAATTACTTAGCTGACTTAACCAAGCAGGGATTTCGCCTTTGAATTGGTTGGAATCAAGATCAAGAACTTTCAAATAATGCAATTGACTGAATGCTTCTGGAATCGTGCCATAGATATGTCTATCAGAAAAGCTAATAGCAGAAACATGATTATTTTCACAAGAAACACCTGACCAGCTACATTCCGCTCCCTCTGCACCTAGCCAACCAGACCAATATTGTGGATAAAATTTAAGCGATTCGCTATCTAGGGTATTGTATATTGCTATTAACGCCGCCCGTTCTTGTGCAGGAATAGCGGCAGTCACAACACCTGGATTCAGCAAAGACAATGCAATAAAGAATTTAAGCAACTGTTGCAATTTAGTAAGTAGCTGACTGTATGATTTGAGCATTATTGATCCTAGTAAATTTAACCACAATGATTACGCACCGCGTACCTCTCCAAAGGCAAGGTACGCGATGTAGCTATTGCTAACAATCCTACTGCTTTTGAATCCCCGCCGGAAACTGCATCGTCATACAATGCAAACTGCCGTACTGATGCACCAACGGCCTACAAGGAATCGCTCTAATCTCGTGTTGCGGGAAGCAGCCCTTTAGCCGTTCCACCGCCACCGCATCTTGTGGATCACCATACACAGGCACTAACACAGCATGGTTAATAATTAGAAAATTAGAATAGTTAGCCGGTAAGGGTTGACCTCCCTCATCTACTATGGGTGAAGGTAATGGCAGAGCCACTAACTGATAAGGTTCGCCCGCTTGCGTTCTAAGTGCCTGTAACTGCGCTTCCATACGTTTTAAGCTGGCATAATGCTGACCATTTTTATCATCGCAACTGGTATAGGCGATGGTGTTGGCAGAGCAAAACCGCGCTAAGGTATCAATATGCGCGTCGGTATCATCACCGCTCAGGTTTTCTTGATCCAACCACAACACCCGTTTTGCGCCTAAGTGCGTCAACAATTGCTGTTCGATTTCTGTTTGGCTTAAGCCTTTGTTGCGGTTGGGGTTAAGCAGGCATTGGCGGGTGGTTAAAATGGTGTCAATGCCGTCACTTTCAACACTACCGCCTTCTAAAATGAAATCGACATCGTTATGGCTTATGCCTTTAAACGGTTTCACGTTTAACAATTTATGGTTCAAGTCGTTGTCGTTTTGGTGCTGGTATTTTTCACCC
>JABFRM010000045.1 GCA_013141155.1 Methylococcaceae bacterium
CCGCCAATGTGCTAACCAGCCTGGCATCCGCCCTATCGCAAATAAGACCGTGAACATATTGGTGGGAATCCCTGCTGCCCGCAAGATTAAGCCAGAGTAAAAATCCACGTTAGGATAGAGTTTGCGTGAAATAAAATAATCATCTTTCAGCGCAATTTCTTCCAAGCGCCGCGCAATGTCAAACAAAGGATCACTCACGCCAGCTTTATTCAATAACTTATCACATTGTTTTTTTAACACCTGTGCGCGTGGGTCAAAGTTTTTATAAACCCGATGTCCAAAACCCATAAGCCGATGGGCAGAGTTTTTATCTTTAGCTTGATTGATAAACGCCGTGCCATCGCCCCCTTCAGCATGAATTTGCTCGAGCATTTGAATCACTTGTTGATTAGCCCCCCCATGCCGCGGCCCCCATAAAGCACATATTCCCGCAGAAGCGACCGCATAGACATTTGCCATACTGGAACCAGCGGTACGCACAGAAGAAGTACTACAATTTTGTTCATGATCGGCATGCAGAATGAAGAACATGTCGATCGCCCGCACGATGTCTTCATCCAACTGATAATCGCGCACCGGTGAAGCAAACATCATGTTAAGAAAATTGCGGGTATATTTGAGTTTATAAGAGGGATAAATCAGCGGTTCACCAATGGACTTTTTATAGGAAAAAGCGGCAATGGTGCGAACTTGGGAAACCAAATTGGCGACAATCTGTATTTCAGTGGCACTATCCAGTTCGTCAGGAATCGGGTAAAACGTAGACAACGAAGCAACCATGGTTGCCAAAATCCCCATCGGATGCGAGCCACGCGGAAAACCATTAAAGAAATGGTGCATATCTTCGTGGATGATAGAGGACTCATTCAGGCTAGTGGAAAATTTTAAAAATTGCGCGTGATTGGGCAGTTCGCCATGCAATAACAAATGCGCCACTTCCACAAAGCGCGACTTTTCCGCCAGCTCTTCAATCGCATAACCCCTATAGCGCAAAATACCTTTATCACCATCGATATAAGTGATGGCGCTTTCACAGGCGCCGGTATTACCATAGCCTTCATCTAAAGTGATATAGCCCGTTTGCGCACGCAACTTAGAAATATCAATGGCTTTCTCGCCTTCAACGCCTGTGTAGGTGGGCAAGGTGTAGCTTTGGTTATCCAAGGTTAAGGTGGCTGGAGCGAGTGTTTGTAATAGTTCGGTCATGAAAAAAATATCTCCAATTGGGGAAGTCGAGTCTAAGCCCGGCGTATTTTCAGTGCGCTTGCCAAGTAGGAATTCAGCGTTTCCAGACTTATACTCTCCAGCGATTAAGAATAGCTTTGAACTCGTTATCCATTAAAGATATTTTACGAGTTTCCAGACGTTCAATAGCATTAAATATTTCTCGACGCAGGGGGCTTGCCTGTACAAAACGGCTAAATTCTTGCTCAATACGCAACACGTTATTTTGCTCAAGGGAATTAAGCCGTATATCAAGATCAACTTGGTCAACGCATTCATTAATCATAACTTAAACCTCATATTGGTTAAAAACGTATTTATTTGCTTAGCGATTTTTATGCCGCAAATCCAAGGTAAATGGATAATCGTTGCTTAATTCTTCGGTGGGTGGCACAAAGGGTTTTGTCGCTGCGGGTGTCACACTGAAGGTCGCTTTACCTGCGGGTGATGTTGACACCAACGGCGACCGCACCAGTTCAGCAGGCGTATGCCCATAGTCCCAGAAGCGGGTAATCCGGCGCGTTTCTGCGGCATAATCATTCACGGGGAAATCCTCATAGCTGCGACCGCCGGGATGCGCGACATTGTAGGTACAACCGCCCACCGAATGATTGTTCCAGGTATCAATCACATCAAACACCAACGGCACATGCGGCGCGATGGTCGGGTGTAACGCAGAAGGCGGCTGCCAAGCACGATAACGGACACCTGCGACATATTCCCCTTTACGTCCGGTACTCCGCATCGGCAAACGCCGCCCATTACTGGTGACGATATACCGCCCTTCGGTCATGCCAGTCACTTTAATTTGAATGCGTTCAACGGAAGAATCCACATACCGCGCCGTGCCGGTGCTACTTACTTCTTCACCCAGCACATGCCACGGCTCAATGGCAAAGCGCAATTCCAGCTCCATACTTTCAACCATAGCCGTACCATAACGGGGAAAACGGAATTCAAAAAACGGATCTAACCAGTCCAATTCAAACACAAATCCTGCGCGTTGCAGGTCTTTGGTGACTTGCTGCAAATCTTCGCGCACATAATGCGGCAGCATAAAACGGTCATGTAGTTCCGTTCCCCAACGCACTAAATCCTGTTGATACGGTTGCTTCCAAAACCAAGCAATCAGTGCGCGTATCAGTAAATTTTGCACCAGTGACATGCGCGCATGGGGCGGCATTTCAAAAGACCTGAGTTCTAGAATGCCTAATCGCCCCGTGGCGCTATCCGGCGAATAAAGCTTATCAATACAAAATTCTGAACGATGCGTGTTGCCGGTAATATCGGTCAGCAAATGCCGTAACAAACGATCCACTAACCAAGGTGCTGGCACTTCGCCAGTAGGGATTTGCTGAAAAGCAATTTCCAATTCATACAGCTTTTCATCCCGCCCTTCATCAACCCGTGGCGCTTGGCTGGTCGGACCTATAAACATCCCTGAAAACAAATACGACAAGCCCGGATGGTGCTGCCAATAAGTGATCAAGCTCCGCAATAAATCAGGGCGGCGCAATATCGGGCTATCTGTCGGAGTTTCTGCCCCCAAAGTAATATGGTTGCCGCCACCTGTACCCGTGTGGCGACCATCTTGCATAAATTTTTCAGTCCCCAAACGGCTTTGCCGCGCTTGTTCATAGAGCAACGTGGTTTTATCGACAATTTCCGCCCACGTTTTGGAGGGGTGAATATTCACCTCAATCACCCCAGGATCAGGCGTGACCATTAAGCGTTCCACACGGTAATCACGCGGTGGCTCGTAGCCTTCTAAGACTACCGGTAACTTTAAATTTTCGGCGGTCGCTTCAATAGCGGCAACTAATTCAAGGTAATGTTCCAAATGGGTTAAAGGTGGCATGAAAATATACAGCCGTCCCTCACGCACTTCTATACACACCGCAGTATGCGGCACATCAACCATCAGCGTAGGTTCATCACCCACCGCTTGCTCAGTGAGTTCGGGATGGCTATTCGCTTTTTTCTCAAAATAACTGTAACGCCTGGTGACTTCACCATAATAATCGCCCAGTTCCGGCAGGTTTTCAAACAAGTTTTGCGGCTCTTGTGGATCGCGTTTATCGGGCGCAACCCAAGGCAAACTCGCCAATGGCAAACGTAACCCCATCGGCGAATTGCCGGGAATCAGGAACAAGGTATTGCGCCGAAACGTCCAAGGACCGCTTTGCCATACTTGCACTGCACCGTTCCACTTAACTGGCAGCACAAAGCCTACGGGTTGGCCTAAATCTGCATCCAGTAATTTGGCTAAAGTCTGCCGTTCGATAGACGCTTTTAAATCGTGTTTTAATGGATCAATATTGTTCGGCAGCGTGGCTTCTTGCCAGCAATGATAAAAACTGTCTTCAAAGGCAGGCAGGATATGCCGTGGCTGTGCGCCCAAACGTAAGGTCACTTGAGTGATAAACGCCTCCGCTTGCGGTGCAGTCACCCCATAATGGCGATTAATATCCGCCAACAAATCAGGGTTGCGCCACATCGGTACGTTATCTTTGCGCCAAAAAATGCCGTACTGCCAACGCGGCACGGGTTCACCCGGATACCACTTACCTTGGCCATAATGCAGCAGCGCTCCCGGCGCGAAAGTGTCGCGCAAGCGCAAGGTGAGAACTTGTGCGCGTTCACGTTTATGTGCGCCATCGGCGGCGATATTCCACTCCGCACCCGCCATATCATCCACTGAAACGAAAGTCGGCTCGCCGCCCATGGTTAAACGGACATCATTGTCCATTAACTGCTGATCGACAAAATAGCCCAACGCATCAATACGCGCCCATTGTTCATCGGTATACGGTTTGGTCACGCGCGGATCTTCATGCAAACGCGTGACACTGTTACTAAATTCAAACGCCACTTCACATTTATCGGTTGCACCAGAAACGGGCGCGGCGCTGGCAGGGTCAGGCGTGCAAGCCAAGGGGATGTGCCCTTCACCCGCCAATAATCCAGAAGTCGGATCAAGCCCTATCCACCCAGCTCCTGGAATATACACCTCCGTCCACGCATGTAAATCAGTAAAGTCTTGCTCAGGGCCTGATGGTCCATCCAGAGATTTAAGATCGCTGGTCAATTGCACCAAATAACCCGAAACAAACCGCGCCGCCAATCCCAATTTGCGTAAGATTTGTACCAGCAACCACGCTGAATCACGGCAAGAGCCGCTGAGTTTAGTTAAGGTTTCTTCACAACTTTGAATACCCACTTCCATGCGAATGTTATAGCTTAAAGCGGTAAAGACTTGGCGATTAACGTCGACAATAAAATCATTAATAGACCGCTCAGTCACATCAAACGCATCGACCCATTGGTTTAATAACACGCTCTCTTCCGTTTGCTCTAAATACGGTTGCAGCTCCTTTTCAGTCAGTGCCTCATAAGCAAAGGGATAATTACTGGCGTAGTCTTCCACAAAAAAATCAAAGGGATTGATCGTGGTCATATCAGCAATGATTTCAACTTCGACGCTGAGTTTTTGGCAACTTTTAGGAAAAACCACCCGTGCCAAAATATTGCCAAACGGGTCTTGTTGCCAATTAATAAAATGCTCTTTGGGCTCAATGCGTAAAGTGTAGGCCTTGATCGGTGTCCGGCAATGCACCGCAGGACGCAGGCGAAACACATGCGGCGATAAAGTGACTGTACGGTCAAATTGATATACGGTTTTGTGGCTGATAGCGACTCGAACGGTCATATTATTATTCCTGTTACGCAGCTTTGGATTGATTCATCCCAATAACACCTATCGCATAGGTTTATTAAGTCGTGATGATTACCAATTATCAAGCAACAAATGCGCCAAGTATATAATCGTTTGTAAATACTCAATGTTTATTAATTGACAACCCCTATAGGGGTTAATTTAATGACTTTTAATACGGGATCGCACCTTTATGGTGCATATTTATGAATAAGCCCCGCGCATCCACCAAAAAACCCGACAGGCATACAACATGCAATCGTCGTCATTCAGGAAGGGATGCCGGAATCCAATCACATGGGTGTGAACTCACGGCCTAACACAGGCCACATATATGTCTTGACAAAAAGTATAATTTTTGTTATATGTTGCATGCACTGTAGGTTTTAAAGCCTTTACATATCTGGCTTTTAGCCCACGGTGTTGCGTACCCTTTGCAAAACATTAAAAGAGGATTTACTTATGTCCACAATTGATATTAAAGCAGAATTACGAAAAGAATATGCAGCCGATCTCCCTAATATTTGGAATAGAATAAAGGCATATTATGCGAGCATTGATCAATCGCTCGACGGCTTAGTTCTAGACCCAGAAGGTAACGTAGATTTCTACGCTGATTACCAAATCGCTCTCGCAGACTTCTCCTATCAGACGCAAACTCCAATGCTCACGCCAGTTATCGCTTTTGACCAGACCTTAACGAACCATTCGAATGTCCAGGATTCCTCAACCGTGAGCTTTACCCGGTCTGAGACTGCCAGTTTTTCGTTTGGTTTTAAAGAAGGGCTTAAGATTGGAACTAAGGCAAAAGTTAAAGTAGGCATACCTTTAATCGCAGACGGCGAAGCTGAAGTAAGTGGCGAATTGACATTCGATGCTAACCAGCAGTGGACGACCAGCAATACTCAGTCATGGTCAGCGTCAGAAACCGTTAATATACCGCCGAATTCGACCCTGAGAGTGCAAGGGATAATTCAAAACGCAAAGACAAAAGCCACATTCTCCGGCTTTGCCAGAGTCACGGACGGTAACGTTCTGGTGTGGTTCAAATATACCGATCCAACCAAAGGATACACTGAATTTCCTATCCCAGTGACAGTTCTGCTGACCAAGGATCAACGTTCGTTTCCTGTCAGTGGATCCTATGATGGCATCGAAGGCGTATCGACTAACTGGGTCGTTAATCCAGTATAGGAACTAGACAGCACATAGCTTTATCGTTCCCGCATTCTACGCCCACTGCCATCAAGTTAATGATTTATTTTCAATAAGATACATGTAGATAAGACTGACATAAGGAAGCCCAACATTCCGAGGCATATCGAAGCCCTGCCGTTGGGCTTCGGGTGACCCAAGCCAACCTTATGTTTTAACAAAATAACCACTAAGCCAATAGGTATTTTCAACGCTTTTAGCGCGGCGAGCTTAAAACGGGTGGACTTCCAGTCCTCTGCGAGCCGCGCAAAACCACCTATTTTAGTAGGTGGTTGTTTAGCCAAGCTTTCTAACGTTTAGATCTCAACACACACCATCGCTCAAGGAGTAATTCTCATGAAAATATCACTAAGTACTAAAACTTTCCTTTTATCTGCACTGCTGACGGGTGCGCAGTGCGTTTCTGCCAATGTTGTCACTACCTTAGGTGAACAGGATTTTCAAGATGGTCAATTAGTAGCATCTGGCACGTTTTTAAATGCAAGGGGAACGGCTGCAAATCCGAGTATTAATGAACCAGATCCGTTCAATCTGTTAATTGGTGCAGATAATAGTGTGGGGCCGAATTTCTCGGCCAATTGGACTTTTTCCTATAGTCCAATTCAAGTTGCCACCGTCGCTGACGGAAATTTTACGTTGGGGATTGTAGATCATGAGTCTACGGCCACCGGAAACCAAGT
Source organism: Methylococcaceae bacterium (assembly GCA_013141155.1). Lineage (GTDB taxonomy): Bacteria > Pseudomonadota > Gammaproteobacteria > Methylococcales > Methylomonadaceae > SXIZ01. The sequence goes on from JABFRM010000045.1 coordinate 6,835, forward strand.
AGCATCATTTTTGATGAGAAGCGGCGCTAATGTAATTGATTTGACTGGCTCTCTAAATGGCCTATTCGAATCACGAGGGGGTGGCAGCAGGGAGTACAATGTTTACTCGTTGACATTGCCCTTCTCTGCTTCAATGTCTCAAATATTGGCTTCTGGCACCGTGACTTTTTCACTGACTTTACAGGGGCCTGGATTAAATATTGATGGGGAAACTCCATTTAACTTTGCTGGAGTGGATTTTTCGACCCTAACCGTTAATACCCTAGCGCCTGTGCCATTGCCTGCGGCGGGGTCGTTATTCTTGTTTGGTGTTTCAGCTTTGTTTGCGGTTCGACGCAAAAAAGTGGCTTAGTCTGGGCTAACGCTTAATGCGCTTAATATTGGCTGGAGGTAACGGGTATGGCTGATCCTTTTATAGGTGAAATAAGAAGGTTTGCAGGAAATTATGCCCCAGAAGGCTGGGCTTTATGCCAAGGGCAGTTATTGGCGGTTGCCGAGAATGATGTGCTGTACTCGTTGATTGGCACCACCTATGGCGGCGATGGGGTAACTTCTTTTGCTTTGCCGGATTTGCAGGGGCGTATTCCGTTGCATCAGGGCAGTGGGCCTGGGTTAAGCCCGAAAATTATCGGCGAGGCTGTTGGGGCAGAGGCAGTGACATTAATGCCCTTACAGTTGCCACAGCATAGTCATCCAGCCGTTTGCGCCAATACAACAGGGAACAGTGTTAATCCGGTGGGGCTGTATTGGTCAACTGATACAGGCGGGGACACTAAAGCCTATTCTAGTGCTACAACCTCCTTGGCGCCGATGGGTGGGGATGCCATTACCTCGACAGGCGGTGGGCAAGCGCATGACAATATGCAACCGTATTTGGTGCTTAACTATATTATTGCAGTTGTGGGTATCTATCCCTCACCAAGTTAAGCAAAGCACCCTAATCATCACTGATCAAGACAAGAGGCTTTACTATGAATGAACCAATTATTGGCGAAATCCGTTCTTTTGGCTTTAATTTTGCGCCTGTTGGTTGGGCATCCTGCGATGGGCGGAGTTTACGGATTGCTGAAAACACCGCATTATTCTCAATTTTGGGTGCTGCGTATGGTGGGGATGGCACACATACTTTCGCGCTACCCAATTTGCAAGGCAATGTGGCGGTTGGCGCAGGACAAGGTCATGGGCTTACCCCGCGAGCGTTAGGCGAGATGGGTGGTGAATCTGGCGTAACCCTGACCCGAGCAACCATGCCCGTACACACACATGCGGCGAATGCCACTAATGCCTTAGGCGATCAACTATCCCCAGCTGGCAATGTTTGGGCGGCCGATAAAGGTGGCAGCAAGGAGTACAGTACCAAAGCACCGACAGATACCATGAATCCTTTGTCAATTACTCCAAATGGTCAAAACCCACCGCAATCCCATGATAATAGACAGCCTTATCTGGTATTGAATTATTGCATTGCTTTGACAGGCATTTTTCCGCCAAGAAGCTAAGTGTATTTTTGATAATAACGAAAAATAAGGTGAGGAAAGACTATGAGCGAGCCATTTATAGGTGAGATTCGTCCCTTTGCATTCAATATAATTCCCAGAGGTTGGGCAAGCTGTGACGGGCAGGTGTTGCCCATCAATCAAAATCAGGCGTTGTTTTCCCTATTGGGCAACCAGTACGGGGGAAATGGCACAACGACTTTCGCGCTACCTGATCTACGTGGTCGCGTTGGTGTGCATGTGGGTTCATTGTATCCACAAGGGCAGCCGGGCGGTCAAGAAGCAGTGCAACTGACCCTGACGCAAATGCCCCTACACAGCCATGCAGTTAGCTGCAACAAAAATCCAGGGGATGCAACAACGCCCGGTGGTAACTATTGGGCGGAAAATTCTGACGGTTATGGGGTCTATAGCAGCACTGGTGGCGCAACGATGCATCCCGCCGCTATTGGCAATGCTGGTGGAAACCAACCGCATGAAAATATGCAACCTTACTTGGTGATGAATTTTTGTATCGCGTTGAATGGCATTTTCCCCTCTCAGAGCTAGCGCAGTCCACTTAGTTGCGATGCCTATTTTTTGTAGCTTTGTTTGAATCTTATAGCTGCGCTATTTCCTGAACAATCGGAAGATGCGGCATTCTTTATCGGCTCTACGCGTCCCGATAAGCAGCGTCAACTATTGGCACGATCCCGAGCATATCGAGTCTGGACGATGTCGTGCCGTGGGCATTGGGGCTTGCGGAGCAAAATAACCGTCGCGCAGTCTTTTGCTGCTTGCTTGGGCTGGGATGCCCAAAACAAGCTATGGAGAGCATGCAAAGTCAGTTGGGGATGAACGCTTAGTTATTGGTGACGCAGAGACTATAAGCATAAAAAAATAATATAATTCAATAATTTATATAACATTACCATCCCTGACAAAATGACGTATAACTGAACTTGTGTAGATGCTCACGCCAAAATTAGCCAACGTGGTTATTAACGGAGCTTCGAGGGCAAATGCTTACCTCGCGACCGCATCGCAGGCGTTCCTGTAACACAGTCCTGCAATATACCGTAAAACATCTGGTCGCAATTTCTTACCGCGCAGGGCAAGATCGGCAAGCGCCTGCATGGCGATGGTCTTGACGATGCTGCTACGGTCATTGGTGTAAGACAGCAATAGGTCGAAGCGTTTAGACTGCTCCGACACCAAGGAAACCCCGTCGTTCGACCTGCCGATGGCAAGACGGCGCCGCCTTGCAGCATTTTCAGGATACTGTGCATAACGCGCTCAATAAACTATCCTGCGCTGCCAAACATCGCATCACAGCGTTTTTGCATCTCTTCAAACGACACTTCTTCAATCGGCGTGTGGATATGCCACTTATGCCCAAACGGATCGTAGAACACACCAACCCGTAAGCCATAAAATTCATCTTTCACCGGCATAATGCTGGTTGCGCCTGCATCGAGCGCGAGCTGGTAAGTGGCATCCACGTCATCCACGTACAATGAGATGGTCACTGCCGTGCCACCCAAAGTCGTCGGGCTTAGGCTGCCCCACTCGACATTTTCCTCCGATAGCATGAGTTTAGAATCGCCAATTTGCAATTCCGCATGGGCGATGGCGCCGCCCGGCCCTAACAGGCGGCCAATTTCTTTCGCACCAAATACCCGTTGATAATACTGAATGGCAGCATCTGCACCTTTGATTGCAAGATAAGGCGAGATCGCATGTTCGCCGTTTGGGATAGGTTTTAAGGTAGTCATTATTGCTCTCCGGTTGTTAAATATACTTGTTTACATGCCACATCTGTTCAATTCATTTTTGACTTTTTCCCCCGTATGCAGGACAACCTATACCGTTTGCATCGGTCGTAATTTGAACGTTGCGAAATCGTCCTTAAAATAGAAGGTTCTTGTTGTCCTATTTAGTCAGGGTTTATGGCGTTTGGTTCCATATAAATCAATTCCCAAATATGCCCCTCCAAATCTTGAAAGCCATGTGCATACATAAAGCCGTGGTCTTGAGGATCGTTGTAGGTCGCACCACCAGCAACGACAGCCTTACGCACTAAGTCATCCACTTCCGCGCGGCTTTCGCAAGACAAGCACAGCAACACTTCAGTGCTTTGGGTGGCATCGCATATCGCTTTAGGGGTAAAGGTCTGGAATTTTGCCTCGGTCAGCAGCATCGCGAAAATGGACTCGCTGATGTCCATGCAGGTAGAGGTGTCGTCGGTGAACTGCGGGTTGAAGGTAAACCCCAGTTGCGTAAAAAACGCCATAGCTTTGTTCAGGTTTTTGACGGGTAAGTTCACAAATATTTGCCTGGACATCATCTGCTCCTTATTAACGGTGTGCGGGGTGTTTTACATTTTTTAACCATTGCCACGAATTATCCCCCAATTTCCATAGAATCTCATTTTTTAGACATGCCAATTTAAAAATTAATTTGACACAATTTCAATATTTTTACGTAAAAAATAGACAATAAATTGGCGGACTATGATTTAGGATTCCGTCAAAAATAACTTCCCCCTTTGAATAAGGAGGATCAGAGGGGGAGAGCAAAGCGAGGGGGCTGCATCTAATAAATCTCCCCTAACCCCTCTTTTTCAAAGAGGGGAACTGAGTGGCTACCCAGCAAGAACATTCACAAATCAGAAAGTTATTTTTAACAAAATCCTTAATATAGCGCAATGATTTTGCGTAAGCCATGTTCACCCAAAGCTGTTTTATAAAACTTATCCTGCACGACAATGGGCATTTATGGAGCGGTGCTTGAATTGAATTGGTGCAAATCCCTACACTTCTAGCGCGATGTTAAAGCAGAAAAAAAATTAAGTAATTGATTTATATACTACACGTAGTAATTGGCATAATAACTGCTTACTTGATAGTAGATACAGCGCAATACCTTCCTCATGATGAAACTGCTTTTTTATTAAAGCACCGGCGCATTACCCAACCTCCGTGGGGTAATGCGTTTTTTTTGTTACCTCGCCTCAACTGCATCCAAAACACACAAGGCCGTCATATTTACAATGCGGCGCACGGTGGCAGATTGCGTCAGAATATGCACCGGTCTGGCGCAACCCAGTAACACGGGGCCAATGGCGATGCCATTACCTGCCGCGATTTTGAGCAAATTATAGGCAATATTAGCGGCATCAATCGTGGGTAAAACCAATAAATTAGCACTGCCTTGCAAGGGTGAATTTGGCATCATCTGTTTTAACAGGTCGAAATCTAGCGCGGTATCACCGTGCATTTCGCCGTCAATCTCCAAGTCTGGCGCGAGCGCTTGAATCAGGCTAAGCGTGGCGCGCATTTTTTGGGCAGATTCACTGCTCCCTGAGCCAAAATTAGAATGCGATAACAAGGCAACTCGTGGAATTAAGCCAAAATGTCGCATTTGTTCGGCGGCTAGCAAGGTTATTTCGGCGAGTTGTTCCGCCGTCGGGTTTTCATTGATATGTGTATCCACCAAGGCAATTTGTCGTTCAGGTAAAATCAGTACGTTCATGGCCGCGTAGACATTAACGCCTGTCTGTTTGCCGAGTACCTGATTGATATAATGCAAATGCAATCTTGTTGTGCCAAATGTCCCGCAGATCATGCCATCCGCATCGCCTTTATGCACCATCATCGCGCCAATCAGGGTTTGCCGCCGCCGCATTTCCAGTTTGGCGTATTGTTCGGTTACGCCTTTGCGATTAGTCATTTGCAAATAAGTTTGCCAATAATCGCGGTAACGCTCATCGTGTTCAGGGTTGACGATTTGAAAATCAACACCGGGTTTAAGCCGTAAACCGAATTTTTTAATGCGTTGTTCCAGAATGGCGGGACGACCGATTAAGATCGGGCTGGCAATTTTTTCGTCCACAATGATTTGCAGCGCACGCAATACACGCTCTTCCTCACCTTCGGCAAAGACAATGCGTTTTTTAGCTTCCGACACATGCTTGGTTGCTTGAAAAATGGGACGCATAAACGTGCCGCTGTGATAAGCAAATTGTTGCAGATGCTCAATATACGCTTGCATATCTTGAATCGGGCGTGTCGCAACCCCAGAGGCTTGCGCGGCTTTAACGATAGCGGGTGCGATTTTGGTCATCAGCCGTGGATCAAACGGCATCGGAATCAGATAATCAGCGCCGAACGATAAATTATTAATACCATAGGTTTTTGCCACAATATCCGATTGTTCCGCTTGCGCCAAATCGGCAATTGCCTCCACTGCCGCCATCTTCATCGCCAAGTTGACCGTGGTCGCGCCGCAATCCAGCGCACCCCTGAAAATATAGGGGAAGCATAAAACATTATTGACCTGGTTGGGATAATCGGAACGACCGGTTGCGATTATCGCATCGCCGCGTACTGCCTTAATTTCTTCCGGCAATATTTCAGGGGTGGGATTGGCTAAGGCAAAGATGAGCGGCCTATCCGCCATGCGCTTAACCATGTCTGGCTTTAACACGCCGCCCGCCGATAGCCCCAAAAAAATATCCGCATCAGTGATAACCTCCGCCAAACTGCGCGCCTCGGTATTTTGCGCGAAACGGACTTTATCCGCATCCATTAATTCGACACGCCCTTGATACACCACACCCGCTAAGTCAGTAACAAAAATATTCTTAAGCGGGAATCCTAGCTCAACCAGCAAATTTAAACACGCCAACGCCGCAGCACCAGCGCCAGAAACCACTACCTTACACTGTTGCAGATCCTTACCAACAACTTTTAGCCCGTTTAACAACGCCGCTGCGACAATAATCGCCGTACCGTGCTGGTCGTCATGAAACACCGGTATCTTCATACGTTCGCTGAGTTTGCGTTCGATATAAAAACATTCCGGCGCTTTAATGTCTTCCAGATTAATACCACCGAAAGTAGGCTCTAAAGCGGCAATAATGTCACACAACCGATCAGGGTCTGGTTCGTTGATCTCCAGATCAAACACATCAATGCCCGCAAATTTTTTAAACAACACCGCCTTGCCTTCCATGACTGGCTTAGAAGCTAACGGGCCGATATTGCCCAAACCCAGCACCGCCGTGCCATTGGTGACCACACCGACCAAATTACCCCGTGCGGTGTATTTAAAGACATTGGCGGGGTCAATAACAATTTCATCACAGGCTGCTGCGACCCCAGGGGAATAGGCTAACGACAAATCACGTTGATTGGATAAATGCTTGGTGGGGGTAACGCTAATTTTACCCGGCGTAGGAAATTGATGGTATTCGAGTGCAGCTTCACGTAATGACAAGTGCTTAGGTTCATTGGGGTCAGTGGCTGATGTCATGCTATGCGCATTCCTTGTGGGTTGTTTAAAAAAATAATATTGATTCTAACAGAAACTTACCCGGCTCATGACACGCTTAACACGTTAAAATTTATAAATGAGATGTTGCTTCAAAATTGCGCTGTTTTAGAGCAAAAAAATCATTATTAACACCAGCTTGGTGCAAATAATGCGAATTTTCAACGCTGTTCTGGTTTGAATGTTATGGCGCGATTATTGCTGTTATTAATGAGATAACACTCACTATCTACAAAGAGGCAGGTCATGACAGAAAATAGCACTCGTATTCAAGCGGTACAAAACATCACCAATCGTCAACCCATGCCTGTTAAGCTGCCAGAACCCTTAAGCAGTTTATGGTGGGCAAGTGACGTGTTTACGCTAAGCAAAATGAAAGAAAGCTTACCTAAAGAAGTCTTTAAATCGGTCAAGAAAACCATTGAAACCAGTAGCGAACTGGATGTGTCGATTGCCGACGTGGTGGCATTAGCCATGAAAGATTGGGCGCTGTCGAAGGGGGCGCTCTACTATGCCCACGTTTTTTATCCGTTGACCAACGCCACCGCAGAAAAACACGATAGCTTTATCTCCGTGCAAAGTGATGGCTCGGTCATTTCTGAATTCAGCGGCAAAGTGTTGGTACAAGGCGAACCGGATGGCTCATCTTTTCCTAATGGTGGCATACGCTCAACCTTTGAAGCGCGCGGCTATACCGCTTGGGATGTCACCAGTCCTGCCTATATCATGACCACCGACAATGGTGCGACACTGTGCATTCCAACGGTTTTTGTGTCTTGGACGGGGGAAGCGCTGGATAAAAAAACGCCACTGCTCCGTGCTAATGCTGCCATGAACAAAGCCGCGCATCGGGTCTTGTCGTTGCTTGGGCATACTGACATTGCGCCGGTTAATTCCAGTTGTGGTGCAGAGCAAGAGTATTTTTTGGTTGATGCCAATTTTGTGAATAGCCGCCCCGATTTATTGTTGGCGGGTCGCACCCTATTTGGTGCGCCCGCTGCGAAAGGTCAACAATTTGATGACCATTACTTCGGTGCAATCCCTGAGCGCGTGCAAGTGTATATGCAAGATGTGGAAGAACAGCTATACCGCTTAGGCATTCCCGCCAAAACGCGCCATAACGAAGTGGCGCCTGGACAATTTGAAATCGCGCCATTTTTTGAAGCCGCCAATGTCGCTACCGACCATCAGCAGCTATTGATGACCATCTTAAAGAATACCGCCAAAAAACACGGCTTGGTTTGTCTGCTACATGAAAAACCGTTTAAAGGCATTAACGGTTCTGGCAAACACGTCAACTGGTCGGTTGGCAATGCCACGCAAGGCAATTTGCTCGATCCTGGTAAGACACCACATTCAAATTCCCAGTTCTTGCTGTTCTGTGGCGCAGTGATTCGCGGCGTACACAATTACGGCCCGTTATTGCGCGCGGTAATCGCCACAGCCAGCAATGATCACCGCTTAGGCGCTAATGAAGCCCCACCTGCCATCATGTCGGTTTATTTAGGTTCGCAACTGGATAATGTCTTCGAGCAAATCAGCAGTGGCAAAGTGACGGGTTCTCTCGATGCCGGTGTGATGAATTTAGGCATCAATACCCTACCCACTTTTAATAAAGATGCTGGCGACCGCAATCGCACGTCACCGTTTGCTTTTACCGGCAACCGCTTTGAATTCCGCGCAGTCGGTTCTAGTCAATCCGTAGCAGGCCCTTTGGTGGCGATGAATACCTTTTTGGCCGATTCGCTGAACTGGGTGGCTGATGCGCTGGAAAGTAAATTGGCACAAGGCACTGATCTTGATAGCGCCATCCTGAGTACGCTAAAAATAATCATTGATGAGCATGGTGCCGTGGTGTTTGGCGGCAACGGCTATTCTGCCGAATGGCATAAAATGGCGGTGGAAGAACGCGGTTTACGCAATCTTAAAACCGCTGCTGATGCGCTGCCCGTGTTAAAAGAAGCCGAGACCGAAGCCTTATTTGAGTCGCTCGGCGTGTTATCACCGGTTGAACTCGCTAGCCGTTTTGAAATCTATGCCGAGCAATACATACTCGCTATTGATGTCGAGGCCAAATTGGTGGTCAGCATGGCAAAAATTGGCATTTATCCAGCGGTGGTTAAATACCTGTCTGAGCTTTCTAGCACCATCAGCAGCCTTAAAAGCAACGGTGTCGAATTGAGCAATGCACCTCTAACGCTGATCACGGAGAAGTTAACCGCGATGATGGAAAACGTCGGTAAACTCAGCGCTGCAATAGCACAACATGATTTTGCAACGCCAGAAGCGCACATGCAGTTCTGTGCTAAAACTATTCGTCCGTTAATGGATGAAGTGCGTCAGTATGCAGACGCACTTGAAGGTGAAATTGCCGATGAATTGTGGCCTTATCCCACTTATCAGGAAATGTTGTTTATCAAATAACCACCCTATGTAACGGCATGAGAGATACTGTCATGCCGTTCTTAGCTGCAAATGCTCATTATAACCTAGCCAACAGCTCCGCTTTTTTGTCACTAAACTCACTATCCGTCAATATGCCTTTATCTTTCAGATTCGCCAGTTTTTCGATGGCGCCAAAAATATCCGCTTCTTGACCGGCATCTTGCGTGTTAACAGGATTAGCATGAAAGGCAGGTACGGGCTGCGGTTGAACCGGTATTGGCACAGGTACATTGTCGATAGCAATAATGGGCAGTGTACTCACATCCACCAAGCCATATTGACTGGTGAATATAATAGAGCCGCCGACCGATTGTTGCTGGGAAAAACCACCAATCTGGTGATCCAACGTATCGTATAGCGTCACATGCCCATTGACCTCAATCGCCAAACGCCGAATGGTGGCAAAGTAGGCATAACGCACGTTATTTTGAGCGCCAGTGCTATTAGGAAATTGCAAACCCGCAGGCCACCAATTGCCAGAGCTACCAGCAGGCGGCGGCACAAACAAGCTGACTGTTCCTGTAGCGCTTGAATTATTTTGTGGTTGATTGTTGCCGTAATTATTTTGCTGCTGATTGCCTTGGTTCTGTGACTGAAAGCTGCCGCTTTGAATAAGCCCCGGTTGATTGGCAACCAAATTGGCGAGCTCTTGACACAAGCCGCCAACACTGTTTTTTAAGCCATTATTGAACATATCCCCCAACATAATCATGCCGCCGCGCATCCATTGCCCAGAACCGCCAAATTCAGGATGGCTAAACTGCGCCATCGACCCATTGCCGTTAATGACTGATTGCAACAGGCTGAAAACCGCATCAGGGCTAAAATGGTAACGTTGGGCAAGGTTATTGATGATTTGCTGGCCTTCGGGCGTAAGTTGGTTCATTAGGAATGTCTGCTTAAGATAGGGAATGACAGTCAGTTTAAATGAACAGGCCCTTAAAAGCACTCTTTAATCTGAATGGGAGATAGCGTCAAGAAGGCGCTTTTTTAGTGCGAAAACAGGCGGTTTAGATCAATTTGGTGCAATGGCATTATATCGACCAAAAATGCTACCGCTGCGTATGAAGCATCATGTCCATTAAGTTTAGCCGTTCGTGGTGAGCTTGTCGAACCATGATCGGCTTAACGATGAACCCCGTCCATCCTTCGACGGGCTCTCGGCAACTGCTCCTGCGTCTACCTCCGGCATCCATGCAGTCGAGGACGAATGGCCCTTAATAACTGTGTTTCGGAGCGCGGCAATGATAAAACTGATTATGTGCATAATGGCACAACATCTGCTTAATATTTTGTTATCAGCTATAAACGGCTTACTGTAAAATTGGCATAAGAGATAATATGAACCAGAATGATTCGCATGAAAAGCTTGATGCCTACTACCAGCAAGTGCAGGACATCATCCTCAAGCGGCAGGATTGGGTCACGGGCTTGTTACCTGCCAGTACGGCTGTCAATGCCCATGGCAATTATACCGATGCCTGGGTGCGGGATAATGTCTACAGCATTCTCGCTGCCTGGGGGTTAGCGTTGGCTTATCGGTGCGTTGCCGGGCAACAGGGACGCACTTATCTACTAGAGCAAAGTGTGGTTAAGTTGATGCGCGGCCTATTAACCGCGATGATGCGCCAAGCACCGAAAGTGGAGCAATTTAAACAGTCGCAAAATCCGCTGGATGCCTTGCACGCTAAATATGACACCCAATCTGGTGCAGTGGTGGTGGGTGACGATCAATGGGGGCATTTACAACTCGATGCTACGTCGCTATTTTTGTTGATGCTGGCGCAAATGACTACATCTGGTTTACGCATTGTATTCACCTTGGATGAAGTGAATTTTGTACAGAACTTAATCCACTACATCAGCCGTGCTTATCGCACCCCAGATTACGGCATTTGGGAACGTGGCCACAAAACCAATCACGGCATTGCTGAGTTAAATGCCAGCTCCATCGGCATGGCAAAAGCCGCTTTAGAAGCGCTGTCTGGTTTTAATTTATTTGGCAAGGACGGCGGACAAGCGGCGGTGCTGCATGTGATCAGTGATGATATTGCCCGGACTCGAATTGCGCTGGAATCCCTGTTACCCAGAGAATCGATTTCTAAAGAAACCGATGCTGCCCTGCTCAGTATCACTGGGTTTCCGGCTTTCGCGGTCGATGATCAGATCCTTCGCACGAAAACCGAAGCCAGTATTGTCGAAAAACTGGCAGGTCGTTATGGTTGTAAACGCTTCTTGTTAGATGGTCACCAAACAGCCATAGAAGATGCCCATCGGCAATATTATGATCCACATGAATTAAAGCAATTTATGGCGATTGAATGTGAGTGGCCGCTGTTTTTTACCTATTTACTGCTTAGCAACCTATTCAAGGGTAATAACGACGTCGCAAGTGATTATCGTCATAAACTGCAAAATTTACTGGTTGAAGAACGGGGTCTGTATTTATTGCCGGAATTGTATGGCGTACCCGCCGATTTTATTTCCGCAGAACAAGCCAATCCACACAGCCAGGTTCGAGTGCCCAATGAAAATATTCCGCTAGTATGGGCACAAAGTTTGTTTATTTTAGGCAGCCTTATTCAGGACGGCTTGCTAAACATTGACGATATAGACCCCTTGGGGCGACATAAAGCGGTTAAAAAAACGCAACATTGCACACTGCAAATTCAATTGCTGGCGCAGGATGAAACGGTACAAAACAACTTGCTGTCCTATGGCATTCACACGCAAACCTTAGCAGAACTAGCCCCGATTCAAATCAGGGAAGCCCATGAACTCGCCAAAGCGTATACGCAGGTCGGCAGAAATGATCGCATGGGCTTAACCGGTCGTCCCATGCGGCAGTTGCGAACGCTGGCAACCTCTAAGGTTTATATACTGGCGGGAGAGCGGCTGCTGTTTTTGCCGCAGTGCCTTAACCAAAAAGGGTTTTATTTGGCAATGGACAACCGTTTACTCATCGAACGCTTACGCCTGGAGTTAGCCTACATCAACAAGCACTGGGATCAACCTGGTAACCCTTTAGTGGTCATATCCATCAAACAAAACATGCTGGGGGACTTGCACGGCGATATTCTGCTTGAATTTATCAAAGAACTGCAACAAGGCGCTACGCAAGGCATTATCGTACAACTGGGGTCTGTTTTAGCGTTCGCTGAAACGTCAAGCCATGAAAAAATCAACTACTTGCACGACTTTCAATTTTCTGAAGCTTCTTGGACGGAAGCTGAGCGGCCTTTTTTTCATGTGTTGCCGATAGATACTGCACCATCACTCCCTTTGGATACGCATACCTTGACCGTATGGGAAATCAGTGAAGATGAGCTGCTCATCGAACAGCTTAAAACCAACCCTAACCTGTACGCGCAACTGGAATTATTAACCTTACTCAGTCTGCGCCATGGCCTAGATTACGCACCAGATGATGCTGCTGTTACTGTGCGTGACTTACTGGAAGAGGTCTATGAACGTGCTGGCGAGCAACATACTTGGTTTATTATTAGACGCTGCGCCGGATTACTCAGTAAATACGATATAAATTTAGAACAGGCGGTCACCGAAATACTGGTGCGTCAACATGCCCTCACCTTAGGCCGCGCGTACAGCAGCAGAGCAACCTTGACACGCCCCGCAGATTCTTCTGAAATTTTGCATACCATCCGTACCTACAATAATAACGATGCCAGTGAGTGCATTATTATTCAGGAATTGGTGATTTATTTAGGCATGTTAATCAAATCTAGCCCAGACTTATTTGCCGATATGCACACCCTGCGCGTGGGACATATTTTGCAGTTAATGATTATCAGGCAACAACGCGAGTCAGGTGCTGATAGCTTGGATGAGGCATTTAACGAAATCCTTTCCTTAGCGCCCTATCATGTATCCCAAAAATTAAAGGAAACCTTGGCTGATTTTAGTAAAGCGGAAGATCAACTGGACATAACTGAATCACTGCACTACGAGGGTGATTGCCGTACCTTAACTTGTGCGCGTTTTTCCAAAAACATAGACCCTAAAGACCTTGCTGAAAATAGCAACTGGAGTGCATGGCGTGAACAACAAGGTAGTATTGGCAGGGAAAATGAAGCTTTTTTTGCCAGTGTTTGGGACATTCTGCACCATTGCAAAGGCTTAACCATCGGTGAAAAACTCAACAGTAAAAATCGGCTGGATAGCGATAATATTCTGTCACAATCGACGGCGGGTGAACAAAGCTTCAAGCTGCACGTCAACCATTTGCTTAACAAAATTCAAGCGCCGGTTTATCGCCACACAACCGTAGAAACCCTCAAAACGATCGCGGCTATTTTTCGTGAAAACACCACCCTACACATTGATGATACCTTGGTAACGGACATTATTATTGGCCATGCCGTCAAAATTAGTTGGTTACAGGCACACCCTGAACAAACAGAAGATTATGAAGAACAGGTGGGCTTAGCCTGGCAAGCCTTTTATCACCATCCACCACACCAAGTTGCCAATAGCATTCTTGATGCTTTATTGCACCTGCTGCTGTTGACCCCAGAAGCTCAAAACGCTGAATCTATACTTGCCGATAACACTCACTCAAGGACTTAACCATGCTTTACTCAACCAATATGCCGCGTTTCGGCGACAAACAAAATTCGGACTTTTTTGAAGCTTACCTGCAACGCTTACTCACGGAGCGTGACCGTAGCGGCCTGACCGAAATGATCGGCGGCATCGAAGCGCTGATGATCAGCGTCGAACCCGGCAACTCAATAGAATATATTGCTGAACTGGCACTCATGACACCCTACGAATATCTAGTGACACTCAACAGCGATAAGCATTTGACGCATGTGTTACGCATTGACATGAATTCACCTGACATTCTCTTACGCGAAATTAAAAAACCTGAACACAGCGACATCTTTCGCAGCTTGAATGACCTCTATCCGGTCGGCGCGCAACGACCGCACAGCCGTTATCTCGGTGAAATTTTACTGGCCTCCAACCGACATGAAGTCGTCGCCTTACAGCAACAACGCGAATTTCGCTTTTTTTCGGTTGGGCAACTGGCGGAGCTAGATTTACCGCTCAATGTCAGCATCTCCAAACCATCACCGTATACGCAAAATGTGGTCGGCTATATGGAACGCCCAGTCAATGGCATTCGCGTCTATCAACACGGAGAATGTATGATATTGTCTGCCGCACAAGCCGCCAATGACCGCAGCAAGGAAATGCAGGAAAGCTTAGGTATCAAGCCACTGATTCTGCCAATTGATCATCTCGCCACACGGGTTTACAGCCAAAACCGCGAGGCGGCACTGTTGGAATATTTGGCCTTATCGAGCTATTACTACTGGGGCAGTTACGACATCAAAGACCAAAACTCTTCCACCAATGTCACCAAAAACATCCGTCAAACGCCGGAATCCAATAGCCCTGCCAAGGTGTTCACCGCCAACAATTACCCCTATTGTGTCAACCATCTGGATAAACTCCCCAGCCCCACCGAGAATTTCGTGCGTAACTATGGCCCACGATTACACCACATGGCAGTGGTGGTTAAGGATGGTCAAAGCAATGGTCGAGAGAACATCGACATCGTTGTGGATGCCATTACTAGCCAAGGCAAGGGCTTTTTGTTGGATACGGTGGGTTCGCGCGAAGAAGGCATGAAACAAATTTTTTCGTCCGCCTCAGACTTCTCCTCGCTGATCATCGAATATGTGCAGCGTTTTGGTGATTTCCAAGGCTTTTTTACCCGTGATAATGTCGCGCAACTGACTTATGCCGCGGGGTTGGAAGAAGGCGTTAAAAACTAATATTGGAAAGGGACTGTGTTCTGCCACCCTTAACTGAAAACGCCTTACTCACTGATGTTACGCGGATTGGTCGGAAGTCGGATTTAGCCCGACAATAACTCGCCAAGCCATTTAAGGGTATCTACACAGGTATAGTTTACCGTCATTCCAGCAGGGAAGCCGGAATCCAGAGCCAGGGACGGTACAATCCAGATAAATTGCGCTCGACTTAAAGCCATACATTCCTCTGTACATGACAAAAACTCGAATAAGTTGATGTAGTCCGTTGAAGTGCAATAATTACTGCATTTTTTTGGCGAACATGGATAGCAGTAAATTACAAATCAACGAACTGGCCGGTATCTTAAACCAACATTTTGCTTGGAACAAAGCCCGGATGGATTGTCTTGTCGGCATGTTGATTGGGTTACTGAAAACGAGGAGCATCAATCTGGTTGAAATGGCCACGGGGTTTACCAGTGATGCCCAGCCAGATT
>JABFRM010000265.1 GCA_013141155.1 Methylococcaceae bacterium
GAAAACGCAGCTGGCAATCCGTTGCTGTGGGCGCTTGCTGCTCTATTGCAATAGCCGCTTGACCCTGCCGTTGTCCCCATGCGCTATAGTTAGCGCTCCAGGCGATTTGACCTTGGGCATTGGTCAGTTCCTGGATAGTGCCAATCTGGTCGGTTTGGGCATAGTAAACGGTGGCAGAGCCTACAAGATTGTCCTGTTGCTGGTCTATACACGCCAAAGGGGTGTAGCCGGTATTTTGTGCCGGATCATACAGCCAACTGCGGATGCGCTGGCTTTCGCTGTCCAGCTCTTGCAAAAGCCGCATGCCTTCCCAAACGAAGTGGGTGCTGTGTCCGGCTTTTTGGCGTTGTGCCGCGTGGTCTTTGGGTTGGTGGTGTTTAGCAATTCTGCGGCCTAGCGGATCGTACTCAAAACGGGTAATGCCGTTAGCGTCACTGACGCTGACCAGTTGGTCTTCGTCATCCCAGGTGAGTTGTTGGATGTGTTCAGGATTGCTGTGCTGTTTAAGCGTGAGCCTGCCAAATTCATCATACTGATTACTGATAGCAATGGTGACACCGGCACGGTTAAATAACCAGCTCAATAGGCGATTGCCTTGAATGCCGCCACCCTTGCCGGTAGCATTGGTTGCCGCAGTAGTTTGGGCGCTGGAGAGTAGGTTGTCGGCATCATCCCAGTGAAATCGTTCGTTTTGTCCATTGCGGTTGCTTGCCAATAGCCGTCCGGCGGGGTCATAAGTAAATTCTTGCGTACCTCGGGTCAGGTCGTTGATTTGTTCCAGCTCAAAGGCGCTGTTATACCGATAGTGACGCCCAATAACCGGTTTACCTGCATTCGTCGCGCTGCCAAAGGCAACCCGTTGTTGGCTGAGCCTTCCCAGTTTGTCGTAGTTGCTATAGCTGCTGAGCTGTCCCTGGCTACGTTGTATTTCCCGATGCAGATCGTCACGTTCAAAATTAACGATGTCCAGATCGTTAAAACGCAGCCCGTGAACGTGACCTGAGCCATAGCGCTGATAGTTAAGTTGCTGGCCTTGCGGTAGCGTTAAGGTTTGCAGGTTAGATAAGGCATCCCAAGTATAGTTAAGTTCGCCGTTATTCCCTACTTCCTGAACTATCCGCCCTAGTTTGTCATAGCTAAAACGCAGGTTATGAATGCCTAGGCCTAATGCCATTCCGGCAGCGGTTGGTGTGCGGGTAGCAGTGTGCAGTAAACCTAAGGGGGTGTAGGTGTACTGTAAGGTGGCGGTCTGGTTTTCTTGGCTTAGTAATCTGCCATCGGCATCGTATTGATAATAACGGCTGCGTTTAACTGGCTGGGCTGGGCTTGAGGCCACCGTTGGCGAGCCCAGGGTATCGCGCTGAGATAGCCAACCTTGGGGGCTGTAATGATAACGCTGCTCTATATTATCAGGGTGTCGCTCTGCTACTAATCTGCCCACTACATCCCAGGCAAATCGATGTCTGGCTGTGCCTTTGATAACTTCGGCGAGTTGCTGGCGGGTGTTATAACGGGCTTGGGTTATTTTGCCTGCGGCATCTTGGTGTTGTTGTATTTGGCCCCGTGTAGTGTAGTGCCAACGTTGGGAATGTCCGGCCGGATTGGTGTGTGAGGCTAATAAGCCTTGCTGGTTCCAGGTGAGCTGTTCGGCGCTGCCATCAGGGTGGGTGATACTTTGCAAGCGACTTAAAGCATCTAATTGGTAGGTAGTGGTTTGTCCCAAAGCGTCAGTGAGCGCATTCAAGTTACCGTTTTCATCATATCGGTAATGCTCGGCCTTACCCGAGCAATCAGTGTAGCTTAAGAGTTGCCCACGATTACTCCAGTTAAGTCCGGTGCTTTTGCCTAGGGCATTTTTAATGGCTGAGGGGCCAAAGGGGGTTTCCCAGGTGTATTCGGTTTTGGCACCCAGCGGGTCTTCGGTTTGCAGAAGCACACCGGTGGTGGGTTCGTACAAGTTTAACCAGATGGCACCGTTAGCTAAGGTTTCTTTTTGAATACGAAGACTTTCCGGGGCAAAATCGCGTTGGGTGGTAAGGCCTTCAGGACTGGTCTCAGAGATCACCCTACCGAGTTCATCATAAGCAAAATGTGCAATGCGGGGTTTATCATCAGACGGCAAGTGTAAAGCGATCAGATTGTTATCATCATCGTAGTCCATTTGATAGAGACGACCATCAAAATGCTTACAATGGGTAATTTGCTTAAACTCATCCCATTGCCAGTGCGCCTCTGCGGGTTGCTCGGGGATGGATAAGTCCTTAACGTGGCATTGTTTATTAGTGAAGTCATAACTGAACAGGTAATGCTCGCCATCGTTAGTATGATGCTCAACAACGCGCGGCGCGGCATCTATGATTTGCCAGCGGTAAAAACAGCTTAAACCGGTCATGTGACTGTGTTCAATCATTAAGCCTTGTTCAGCGCCTGCCCCTCCCCAAGCAAAACGACGGGTGACTTCTTTTAGGCTATTACTGACACTGATAAGCTGGGCACTGGCATTGTAGTCGTAATGAACCAAATCACCCGGTTTACCTCCCGCTGTCAGTTCAATACGTTGTAACCTGCTGACCGATTGACCTTTGTGGGTGTAGGGTTGGTAATGTAAGTTCAGTTCCTGTGCAACTGAATCGCTGATATTAGTCACCAGCCCTTCAGCATTACGCTCGAATTTAATGTAATTTTTAAGTTTATCTTCAATGTGGGTTAGTAAGAAGGTAACGGTATTTTCTTTGTCTGCTTGGTCTTCTTGAATTTGTAAATTATCTGAGTTTTGAATTATTTCTGGAGGGGTGTGAGTTTTTGGCTCTTGTGCTGTGAATAGATAATGCACCTCATCCAGCCCAGTGATGACCCAACGACCATCATTAAGATGGCTTAAGAAAAACTGCTCAAATGGAATAAAGAGCTTTTCTCCCTTTGGAACCTTAGGCAGGGTGATCTCACGACCTTGTCCGTCGGCATAAAGAATGGAGTCAAGCTTGATTGTCAAACTCGTTTCCCAAGGCAATCGCCAGCCCAGCCCCAACGTACTTCGATCATCCAGGCTACTATTATAAAAACGGGCGACAATAATAGGCAGAGGCGAGATAAGTTCTATATCGGTTTCTTCATCAGCCAGGAGCAGTTTATTGCCAGTGCTCACTTGAACCGGATTTCCGACTTGACCACCGGCAATGGAAGTGGCTTGACCACCTAGCCAATTTCCAGCGGCGTTACCTGCCATTCCGGCTGCTAAGCCTGCAACAAACTTGCCAGCACAGGGAGCTATGGCTTTCAAACTAGCTATAATGGCGGCTTTAAAGCCATTAGTTAATATGCATTTCGTCAACCCCATGGCAAGTTTAGAAAGGCCCAGGAACATCGTAGCTTTTTCTAAATAGTAAAATAATTTACCTACTAAGCTTTTTAAATATTCTGGTACCTCTGACTGTATAGGTAGATAGGGCTTTCTTCCTCCCCCAATAAACACATTCTCAGAGCCACTGCTAATTTTTGCACCACAAGTTATACTGTCATCTATACGGGCGGCGGCACAATTGTTTATAAAGACATTGGTGGATCCTTCTGCAACCATTTGGACAGGATAATCTTTACTGCAGGCAACGATACTACGCTGCACATGAGCTGAATTTCTAGTATTAGTAAATACGTTAAATGAACCCGTAGTGATCGTACCGGTAGTTGTTTTAAACATACTCCCTATAGCTTCGCCTATAGCAGGCATGTGAGGCGCCAAGCCGGCCAACAAACCAGAGGCTAACATGCAAATTAAAAAAACTGCCAATCCACCAGTTACAAACATTAAAGCTGCTGCGGCGGCAAGAAAAAGCACCCCAACAATAGCACCAAGGATAAAGCCAGCGAAGGCCTGTGTATGGCTAATTTCGTCGCCTATTCGAGCTGCTTCAAACATTTATAAGCCTTAGTATGGTGTCGGTTTTTATCATGGTCAGGTATTACGCTGAAACGAGGTTAATAAATTTTGCCAATAATCCTCAAATTCAGGTGCAAAAGGTTTTTTTTGCGTTACAGAGAATACCAACACTCGATTAGGATTTTTTTCATCATAAAATGCAAATCCTGATTGCCATTGATATAACAAACTATTGTTACTGGTTTTATGGGTTGCTTCTATTGATTCACCTTTTACGGCTAAGTCACCGCTGCCGAGAATATTTTGCCAACGCCGCTTTAGCTTATACCCTATTATTTGCTTTTCCATCATAGCAATTTGACGGGCGACATAAGCTGCCAAATCTTCGCCAAGTTGTAATTGATCCCGTGAGATAGTTAAATTCATCGCTGAGGTTTCCGGCAAACCTAACGTTAAAACATTTACCGTTCTGTCGGTAAAACTTTCTTGAGCAAAGCTTAAACTTCCCTCATTAAATAGATAAGGTTTTTGAGTCATAAGAATTATCTAGGGTGTTTTTATGGATTAAGATCAATTTTTGCAGAGCCTTTAACAGTCACTAACAT
>JABFRM010000135.1 GCA_013141155.1 Methylococcaceae bacterium
CCCTAATCCCCAAGCCCCGTCCGCCAATATTCCAAGCAAACACGCTTTTGACCGCAGAGTTGACCGATACCGCCGTTAAAATGGCACGGGCAGCAACGCCCAAGCCCAAGCCGGTTTTGCTCATTTGCGCCATGGACAAGGTGACCGGATCAACATCCGCCAAACCCGCCGCCGCTGCCAAAAAATAAGTGCCCCGGTCACCGAAATACACCTTTAGCAGCATGGACAAGAATAAAATAACGGCTAAAAACGCCCCGAACTTCAGCGCCATGCCCAATTGAAAGGGGTTTTCCAGCGTGACTTCTTCAGCGGTTTTAAGGTCACTGGCGCTGCGCCAAAATATAAACGCCATTACATAAGTCAGCAGGCACATGACCGCCAGAGCAGGCAGCACCACTTGAAACAAGGCGGGATTCATAATGAATGTGAGCAATAAGGTACGTGCAAACATGGTTGCACAGGCGGTCAGGATGCCTGCCGCCAGGGCGTTTTCCTGATGCGGGAATTGCGCGGACACTTTTGACAGGTTCAGCGTAACGGCGGTGGATGAAACCAGCCCCCCCAATGCACCGGTCAATAATGGCCCGTGCTGTTGCCCGACTAATTTATTGGCAAAATACCCCAAATACGAAATGCCCGCAATCAGTACCACCATCCACCAGATATGATACGGATTGAACGCCGCCCAAGGGCCATAGCCTTTATTGGGGAGAATCGGCAGCATCACCACGGAAATCAACAACAATTGCAGGGTGGCGTTTAGTTCTTGTTGTTCCAGTTTCTTGAGCCAGCCATGCAGCAAGGGCTTAAAACCCATGAGTGCGGCGATGATCACGGCGGCAGCGGAGGTGAGCGTGACGTGACCAAACACCGTCAACACCCCCAACACATAGGTTATGAGCGCAGCGACAATGCCAGTGATGCTGAAATCTTCAAACTTGTTGAGGCTTTTGCTGTACGAGAGCAACAAAACCGCCGTCAGCCCCAGAAACACAAAACCGATCAACAGCGGGTGAACTTGCTGCGCCAGAATGCCTGAAAGCCCGCCGAGCAAGCTGATCAGCCCATAAGTTCTCAGCCCCGCCACACGCATACCATCATCGCGGTCACGGCTACGCCAGCCGCGCTCCAAACCTATTAGTAAACCAATTGCTAAAGAAATGCTTAAAAGCTTGAAGTTCTCTAATTCAATCATGTGCATGGGCTATAAGATTATTTTCTTAGTCGAGTGTCCGTTAGAGGCAGAAGTATCTACACAAGTTTCAAACCACGTCATTCTGGCAGGGAAGCCGGAATCCAGAGCCAAGGACGGTAAAATCCAGATACATTGCGCTCGATTTAAGCCCTATACCAAGTCTTACATTCACATCCGTATGACTGGATACTGGCATCCCTGCCAGTATGACGGTGTTAGCTGAAGCAGCTTACTAATCAGGAAAACCTTTTTAGGATTAAAGTCCAGGCGAACCTTTTCTTCACTTATGCGTTAAATTTAAGAGGTTTAGCAATTGGTACGGCGTTTTCATCATAACTAAACAATTAATTAAATTACCGCCTTAGCAGTTCCACCTGTTTGTGGGGCTTTGACGCTGTTGCGGTATTAAAAGCAAAGCTTAAGAATCATCCGCCTGCTCAGCCAATCTAACCAAGGCAGAAACATTGGCGGTCAATTGTTCGGCGGTTTTCGAACGCACGGTAACATGTGCGACTTTGCGACCTTTACGCGGTGCCTTACCGTATAGATGCACATGGGCATCGGGAATGGCTAACAATTGATCTGTCGTCGGCACGCCACCGATAAAATTCACCATTGCCGCGAAACCTACCGGCGCCGTTGAACCTAACGGTAAATCTATAATGGCACGCACATGATTTTCAAATTGGCTGGTTTCCGCGCCTTCAATCGTCCAATGTCCAGAATTATGCACGCGGGGCGCGAATTCATTAGCTAATAATGTCCCCTCCACCTCAAATAATTCCAACGCCAATACCCCAACATAATCTAATGCCTCGGCTAATTTAGTTACATACGCTTCGGCTTGCTGCTGCATGGGATCAGCCTCGCAACAACTTGAAACCCGCAAAATACCATCGTGATGCAGGTTTTCAGACACCGGATAAAAAACCATTGCCCCAGAAACATTGCGTACGGCGATAATGGAAATCTCCCGATTAAACGGCACAAAAGCTTCTACAATCGCCGCTACGCCTTGCAACAATTCCCAAGCAGGGGCTAAATCGGCAGGCGATTTTAAAACCGATTGACCTTTGCCGTCGTAACCTTGGGTGCGGCTTTTTAAGATGGCCGGCCAACCTATCGTTAGCATGGCGTGTTCCAAGGCTTCCAAGCTATCAATTGCGGCATAGATCGGGGTTGGAATACCCAGATTCTGCAAAAAATTCTTTTCGATTAAACGATCCTGTGCCACAGCCAACGCTTTGGGTGCAGGATGTACCGTCGTGTGTGCGGCTAAAAATTCCGCCACTTCGGCAGGGACATTTTCAAATTCATAGGTTACAACATCAGCACGTTCTGCCAATTGCGCCAAAAGATCAGCATCGCTATAGTCGCCGTGTAAATGTTCACACAACAGCGTGGCGCAGGCATCTGCCGAAGGATCAAGTACAATAAATTCAACGCCTAACGGATAGCCTGCCAACGCAATCATCCGCGCCAATTGCCCCGCACCTAAAATGCCTACCTTCATGCTGGTACTCCGCGCGGATCGGCATCTGCCAGTACCGCTTCAGTTTGATCGGTTCTAAATTTTGTTAACGCGGCCCGATAGTGGGGATGTTTGTTACTGATAATCGCCGCCGCCAATAACGCCGCATTAATGGCGCCGGCTTTACCGATAGCGAGCGTGCCGACCGGAATACCTGCGGGCATTTGCACAATGGACAATAACGAATCCATGCCATTGAGGGCTTTTGATTGCACTGGCACACCCAGCACGGGCAACACCGTTTTGGCAGCGGTCATGCCGGGCAAATGTGCCGCGCCGCCCGCACCGGCAATAATCACTTCCAAACCCTTTGCTTCGGCACTTGCCGCATAGTCAAATAACTTATCTGGCGTACGGTGTGCAGAAACAATTTCAACACTATAGGGAATGCCTAAAGTGTCCAAGGTTTCGGTGCTAAATTGCATGGTATCCCAATCCGACTTTGACCCCATGATGATTCCAATTAATGCCGCCATCTCACTTACCTTTTTGATTAACTGTTGTTATCAAGGCAAGCTACGCCCCGATGCAATAAAGCGGGCGATTATCGCATAAAAACGTGAATCTTATGATAAATTGACCCAACAACTCTTTTCAGACAAAGGCGTTCAACATGACTGTACCTGAAGCACAACGCTTAGACAAATGGCTCTGGGCAGCACGTTTTTTTAAAACCCGGCAACTCGCCACCGAGGCCGTAGCAGGCGGCAAAGTCCATCTCAACGGTCAACGCGCCAAACCCGGCAAAGAGCTTAAAGTGGGCGCAACTTTAGTCATTGGCAAAGATCAACTACAGTGGGAAGTGTGTGTGGTCAGCTTAAATAATCAGCGCCGCCCCGCCTCGGAAGCGTGCCTAATGTATACGGAAACGCCCGAGAGTGTCACCAAGCGCCAGCAAGCCATGGCTTTGCAACGCGAAGAAAATGCAGTAATGGATCACAGCATCAGGGCGCGTAAACCCAACAAGAAAGATCGACGTTTGATTCATCAATTCAAGCAAAATTAGGTCATTTCTGCTGAATTTTTCAGCTCTATTCAAATACAGTACACGAATAAGCTCCTGATTATAAAAATACTCAAGCCAAGCCAAAATATCGTCATCTCGGCCATAAGTATTCCTGATTAGCAAGATGCTTCAGCCAACACCGTCATACTGGCAGGGATGCCAGTATCCAGTCACACGGATGTGAATGTATGACTTGTGGCATAGGGTTTAAATCGAGCGCAATGTATCTGGATTGTACCGTCCCTGGCTCTGGATTCCGGCTTCCCTGCCGGAATGACGGTTTTTTTGACGTTAGCTGAAGCATCTTGCTAATCAGGAATAAGCTTGAACCGAGAAACCTTAGTTGAGCGATTCCTTTAGGTCAACGATAGACATATTACCCCTATAAATTTAACGGTATACGGGTAAACGTTTGGTTTTATGGCAATAAAGCCATTAACGTGATCCGATTCACATTTTTTTTGTGAACTGGTTCACAAAAACATAAAAAGTCTGCCAAGGCACCCTATAAAAAATACAGATGGCGTGTTAGAGTGCGCATTGCTAAAAATTTGATCCTCAAAGGGGCAGCGCCTTTCCGCTGTGGGTAAAAAGGCATTCTCTTTCGCTGAAAATCATGGAAACGGAGCGATAGCGAAGTGATGATTTTTAGTCCCCGATAGCTGCACAGGGCCGGGTGTTGAGCCGGAGCAACGCGTAGGTGAAATACAGAGGCTTACCGATAGGC
>JABFRM010000236.1 GCA_013141155.1 Methylococcaceae bacterium
GCCTTAGATATTTCATCCTCGACATTGTAAATATCAAAAACTGGACGGTCGCCTTTATAGTGTTCGATGACCGGCACGATTTCCGGCACAAAAATCTCGGCAAATTCCACTAATCGGACGTAGGTTTCTTTAGAATCCACCCGCACCCGCTCAATGCCATCGCGGCATAAGTCCCGTAAGGTACGGATGCTTAGCGGTAAATCTTTATGTACCAGTGATTTCGGCGAGATATTTTTGATTTTTTCTTCAATGGACTGCCAAAGCTTTAACAAAAACGTCATGTCGGAATACAGTATCGGCTCTTCCACACATTCTGCCGCAGTACGCGCAATAAAACCGCCGCATTGATGTTGTTTTTGGTAGCTATCCAAGCACGCGCGCAATCTTACCCGCTCATGTTCCGTTTCAATGCGCTGCGAAACACCGCAAGTCTTCGCGTAGGGCATATACACTTGAAATCGTGAAGGGATGGCGATTTCAGTGGTGAGCCGTGCGCCTTTACTGCCCAGCGAATCTTTGGTGACCTGTACGATAATGGATTGCCCTTCGCGTAAATAATGCTCGATGTTTTCAGAGCCTTTTTTTTCCAGATCGCGGGTGCAGAGATCGGAAAGATGCAAAAATGCCGCGCGCGTTAAACCAATATCCACAAATGCTGCCTGCATCCCGGGCAATACGCGGCACACCTCGCCTTTATAAATATTGCCAACCAAGCCGCGCTGCCGCGTGCGCTCGATAATCAGTTCTTGCAAAACGCCATTTTCAATTACCGCCACACGGGTTTCAGGGGGGGTGACGTTAATTAAAATTTCTTCACTCATGTAATATCCTTATTCCGATCTGATTTAGAAGCTTGGCTGTTTCAAAAATAGGTAATCCCACTACACCGGAAAAACTGCCTTGAATAGCCGTTACAAAGATACTTGCCAATCCTTGTATAGCGTATGCACCCGCTTTATCGGCTGGCTCGCCCGTGTGCCAGTAAGCGATGATTTCAGGCAGCGATAAGGGCCTAAAGGTAACCTCAGTTATACTCACTGCCTGCAAATGTTCAGTGCGGGTTCTTAATGAAACGGCAGTATAAACCTGATGCGTACGACCGGATAACTGTTGCAACATCGTTACCGCATCGGCTTCATGCAGTGGTTTACCCAAGATCTGGTCGTCACAGACTACACTGGTATCGGCTGCCAAAACTGGTAATCTTAAGTCATTACGGGATTGCACCCACGCTGATTTTTCCGCCGCAATCCGCTCAACATACGTTAAAGGATTTTCTTTTTGAAACGGCGTTTCGTCCAGATCGGCAGCTTGAATATGATAGCGGATGCCGAGTTGATCCAACAATTCCCGCCTGCGAGGGGAGGCTGAAGCTAAAATAATCTGCGGCATGGTGTTAACGATGGTAAGGATGGTTGTGCAAAATGCTCCAAGCACGATAAAGCTGCTCAGCCACAATCACCCGCACCAAAGGATGTGGCAAGGTGAGCTTGGATAGACTCCAAGATTCATGCGCGCTTTGTTTGGCAGCAGTTGCTAAACCTTCAGGCCCGCCGATCAATAGCGCCACATCCTGTCCGCTGCCTAGCCAGCGCTGCAAAGCCTCACTTAACTCAACTGTCGTCCATGCTTTGCCGGGAATATCCAACGTGACAATATGGGTATCGCGGTTAATCGCTGCCAGCATCCGCTCGCCTTCGTCTTTCACAATACGTTCAACATCGCTGTTTTTAACCCGCTTACCCGGCGCGATTTCTTTTAAGGACAATTCGCATTCGCGGGGCAGGCGTTTAGCGTATTCATCATAGCCGGACTGTATCCAAGCGGGCATTTTATTTCCGACAGTGATAAGTTGTATTTGCACGATTGACCTTTTACATTATGTCAGCAGGATACACACAACAGGGGTTTGATGCAATGCGTCAGTCTAAATTCCGCACGCAAGCGATGCAATTAGTGGTTTACCGATGTAAAACCATCCTACAGTTTATCCGTCGTAAAGTTATATTGTGTTAAGGATACGGGCAAAAATAACCTCCCGATTTGTGAATATTCTTGCTGGGTAGTTGCTGTCCCCCTCTTAGAAAAAGAGGGGTTAGGGGAGAATTATTTATAGCGAAATCCTAAGCGTCCGGTAAGGCGGGGTGACAAGCGGTCACCCCAACCGGTTTATTGTTAAGCCATCAACCTTGCGGAGCAGTACTTTTACGTCGTAAAGCAGCCAGTCCTGTTAAGCCGATGCCAAATAGCCACACAGCGCCAGGCAGTGGCACAGCGGAGATCGTGCCAGAAATGTGTAAATGGTAATCGCCAATACTACCAGAATAGCCGCTGGCATTTGCGCCTACCCCATGAAAGGTGACATCGGCAAAATAATTACCCGTTGCTAATGCAGCGGTAATGAAGTTGATTGATAAGCCATTTTGTTGCCCGCCAGCGGCAATATTCGCAAAAGAATCAAAGCCTAAGAAGTTAAAATTACTGCCGGTAACATCAAAACTACCGCCTAAGCTATCCGCAGTACCGCTAGCGGTATTCAGTATTGACAGATTAGCCAGCAGGTCACTACCTTGGTTGACCGTGCCGAAATTAAGCGTAAAACTATTTAAACCGGTATTGGTAAAACTACCGGCACCGCCCAGCAGTGAAAATGCAGCATCGGCATAATTATTAACTTGTCCGCTTAACGCAACGCTCTGACCGGGTAAAGCAAGGTCAGCCATATCCGCATTATGACTATTCAAACTGACCGCCGCATTGCCGTTAAAAACCCCATCATGGCTGGTATCCAGATTTACTTTGAGGCTAGTGCTATCCGTCGTACCTGCGGTTACAGTTGCTAAAGTCCCTGTAGCACTAAAACCTGGGGCAACCGTCGCTACTGTGCCGGTTAAGCTATCCGTTAAAGCGCCGCTAGCGGTATTTTTAACACTGATGGTTTGTGTTGCTACGCTGTCGCAGGTGCATAGACCTTACCACTCTCAGATTAACCGATTGTGAGGGCAATGTGGTATTGGTTAAATCCGCCGCACCTGCAATAGAGGTTAAACCGACATTCACCACGCCTTTATTGGCACCGCTAAAATCCCCAGCGGTTGCGCTAGATAACCCTACCACGCCCGTTGCACTATTACCCGCCAGAACAATATCCGTACCGCCGTTTTTATTGAACGTAAAAGGTGCAGCGGCACTGCTATAGGTCGCTTGCAGGTTTTCACTGTAAGCGCCAGCAGCAGCCATATTACTGACATTAAGCGCTTGTGTGGCAATAACTTCGCCGACCCGATGGCTACCAAAATTCACCGTAGCCGGTAAAGTATTGGCTGAAGCATAAGTATAAGCGGCAGCATTCGGCGCGAGATTAACATGCAGCACCTGATCACTGACATTACCGAAGTTATTAGTAAGCGCGACCGCTTGCCCAGTTAACGGTGCCAAAACCCCAGCATTACTTGACGTAAAGCTCACATTCAAATTATCCGAGTGGCTACCAGTTGCAATGGCTGCAAAATTAGCCGCAGTAACCCCAGAGCCGGAAAGCCGCGTATCGGTGATATTGCCACCATTCACCGTGGTTTGTACCGCACCGCGCAAAGCGGGGCCATTGGTGCCAGCATTTGCAATCTGATAATTATAAGTATTGGCAACACCGACATGCACATTACCAATGTTCAGGGTGGGGGATGCGCCAGTACCGTTGCTAATAGCAGTGCCGGTAACGGTTTGTGTTACATCACCCGCCAATTTGTCCACTGGTGCGCGTAACATTGGCATTGGCGTTGAAACTATTACCAGTGCCAAAGTTGGCATTATCGTAGTCCTTATAAACCGTCAGGTTATTAGCGCCAAGATCAATACCTGCACTGCTGCTATTGGTCAAAGTAGCCGTGCTACTGGCGGCGCCAAGCACTAAGGACGCATTGTTATGAATATTTACAGTCCCCGTTGCGCCATTAATTCCATTGCTTAACTTCAGCTTGCCGTTATCGACATTGACAATGCCCGTGCCTGCACCATTGCTGGTGTTGTTGAATGCCAGGCTGATGTCTGTGGTACCCGCGCCGTTTTTGCTGTAAGTGCCGGTGTTGTTGAAACTGGAAGCGGCTCCGCCGTAGCCATTATAAATACGCGCAAGGTTGGCATTGTTGTCCTGCCAGGTGCCGTTGTTGTTGATGGCAGCGCCGCTGCCGGTGTATACGTCACTGGCATAATTGCTGGACGAACTCACTCCAGGTGGTGGTGCCGTTGTTCGCCAATATCCGCCCATCCTTCAGGCTATGCGTGCCATCGGCGAAGGAGAGTCGCTACTTTTGCGATAGCTTGTTTTGGGCATCCCAGCCCAAGCAAGCGGCAAAAGACTACGCGACAGTTATTTTGCTCCGCAAGCCCCGATACCCCTGGCACAATATCGTCCCGA
>JABFRM010000041.1 GCA_013141155.1 Methylococcaceae bacterium
GTCTCTGGTAAATACCCGCCAGTACCGATTACTCTTGCGTACTTTGCCATAAACCCTGCCTTTCTTTCAAAATAAGTTCAACCTGCTCGCTGATTTTTTGGATGACATTTTTTTCCACTTCAATTTCAGCTAGCTGAATAGCCGTCGAAAAGGCCAGCACATCCGCACCCCCATGACTTTTAATCACCAATCCCCGCAATCCTAGAAAACTGGCGCCATTGTAAAGACGCGGATCAATACGCTTTTTAAACGATTTCAGCACCGGATAAGCTATTAAGCCGACTATGCGCGTAAAAATATTCTGATTAAAAGCGTCTTTAAGGGAGGTTCCAATCATTTTTGCTGCACCCTCAATTGATTTGAGCGCCACATTCCCGACAAAACCATCCGCGACAATCAGATCGACAGGCCGACTGCCGGCATTTAAATAATTGCCTTCAACATAACCGATATAGTTTAAATGTGAATTTTCCAGCAATTTAGCCGCAGCCTTGACCTGCTCATTGCCCTTTACTTCTTCCTGGCCAATGTTTAGCAGACCTACCGTTGGATTTTCAATACCCTCTATCGCTTTGACAACCTCAGATCCCATAATTGCAAACTGCAACAAATGCTCAGCCGAACTATCAACATTACCGCCCAAATCTAATGCGTGCGTATGCCCGTAGATTGACGGCAAGGTAGTAATAATGGCCGGCCGGTCAATACCTGGGATCATTTTCAGCACAAAGCGTGCCGTTGCCATTAACGCACCCGTATTACCCGCGCTAACGCAGGCATCGGCTGCACCATCACGGACTAAATTAATCGCCACGCGCATGGAAGAGTCTTTTTTATTTTTCAAGGCTTTCGAGGGCGATTCATCCATAGCCACACACTGCGAAGCATGTTGAATGCTCAAACGCCCGTCAAACTCAAGCAAAGCTTGAGCCATAATCGGCCGCAAAATTGCCTCATCCCCTACTAAAATAAGTTTTAACTGGGGGTTTTTTTTAAGACAATCCAGAGAAGCTGGAACCGTAACTTCAGGGCCGAAATCACCGCCCATTGCATCAATTGAAAGTGTCAAACTCACGCTTACCAGCAACTCCAAAAAAATGAAAAGCCGAACGTCTTAAGACCTTCGGCTTATTAGATCACACCCAAAAGGCTGTGCAATTACTCTGCTTTTTTAGCAATAATCTGACGGCCTTTGTAAAATCCGTCAGGCGTAACATGATGACGCAAATGCGTTTCACCAGTGGTAGGATCTTGTGATAAGGTTTTGCTCGTTAACGCATCATGCGAACGACGTTGACCACGTCGCGAACGGGTTACTTTACTCTTTTGTACGGCCATTATGGTTCTCCGGTAGGTTTAAGTTTAGCTAAGACAGCAAAAGGATTTTTAGGCGTTGCCAATGTTGCATTCTCTGCAACCACAGACAAATCCGCTGAACTATTTTCTGAATGCAGTTCAAATTTAACACATTGATGCAAATGCTTTGGAAAAGCCGGAAGTGCTAATAACAACTCATCCTCAACAATTTCCTTAAGCAGCATCTTTTCTTCATCAATTATCAACGGCTCGTAACCCGCAGGCAATCTGTCAGCATAATCAAGATTCGTGATAAGGCCTAATTTAATCGCTGTTTTAATCGGCACATCAACCGCATCCAAGCAATTCTGACACTGCATGATTAACGTTGTAGATGCCCAACCATCAATAAATGCGTGACGACCTTGTTTATTAAAAAA
Organism: Methylococcaceae bacterium; assembly: GCA_013141155.1. Taxonomy (GTDB): domain Bacteria; phylum Pseudomonadota; class Gammaproteobacteria; order Methylococcales; family Methylomonadaceae; genus SXIZ01. The sequence continues at coordinate 1,737 of JABFRM010000041.1, forward strand.
AAGCTCAACCTCAATCACCCCGGCATCGTCTAAAATCAGACCTTCAAGACGGGTTAAGGACTTTATTTTGAGCGTTCCTTTTAACTCAATCCGCCTTTCAGCGAACACCAAAGGATCTATAATTTCAGGCAATCTATCCAACATAACTTTGCAATGATAACGTTAATAAAGGTTTACGTCAAACGGTACATCATATAACTGATCGACGCAAAATAAAATGTTTTTATCTTTTCCCAATCAGTGCTTAAGTTTTTTGTGTAGCTTTATTGTATATTTGCATAGCTATAGCGCTTAATTTTAAAAAGCATTATCAACACAGCCGCTGCGTTTTGGTAAAGCACCAACAAGGCGAATAATTTAAAAACAGTACTATTTTTGCGCAACATCACTAAAGTTAGCTTAACACTTATACTTTAGCGTTATAATTTACCCACTTACCCCTGCAATCAATTTTCCAAAGAAGAACCCCATTATGCCCATTAGTATCAGAAAAATTACCCAACCAGTCATGATCGGCGACATTAAAGTTGGCGGTGGCGCGCCCATTGTTGTGCAATCGATGACCAATACCGATACCGTCGATGCCGCAGGTACGGCAAAACAAATTATGGAACTGGCCAACGCTGGCTCCGAATTAGTGCGCATCACAGTTAACTCAGAAGAAGCAGCAAAAGCAGTACCAGAAATCCGCAATCTACTAGATAAACAAGGCTTCACAACCCCCATTATCGGTGACTTTCACTTTAATGGGCATAAGCTGCTGGAAAAATACCCAGAGTGCGCACAAGCCCTCGCGAAATTTCGGATCAACCCAGGTAATGTTGGACGCGGTAAAAGTCGCGACCCCCAATTTCAGCAAATGATTGAATTCGCCTGCCAATATAATAAACCCGTGCGTATTGGTGTGAATGGCGGCAGCCTTGATCAAGCGGTGTTAACCCGTTTACTGGATGAAAATAGGCTATTGGCAACCCCAAAAAACCTTCCGGCAGTAACCCGCGAGGCCATTATCCTTTCCGCGCTGGAAAGTGCCGCAAGAGCCGAAGAAATCGGCCTGGGTAAAGATAAAATTATCTTATCTTGCAAGATCAGCAATGTGCAAGAATTGATTAACATCTATGAAGATCTCGCCAGTCGCTGCCACTATGCGCTACATTTGGGTTTAACTGAAGCAGGCATTGGGTCAAAAGGCATTGTATCCTCTGCAGCCGCATTATCGGTACTAATGCAACAGGGCATTGGCGACACCATCAGAATTTCACTCACCCCAGAGCCAGGTGCATCCAGAACCCAGGAAGTCATCGTGGCGCAGGAAATCTTGCAAACCATGGGCTTTCGCGCTTTTACCCCGATGGTTATTTCTTGCCCCGGTTGCGGTCGCACCACCAGTGATTATTTTCAAAAACTGGCAATGGATATTCAAGGCTATTTGCGTGATCAAATGCCCATTTGGCGCAACCAATACCCCGGCGTTGAAGCCATGGAAATCGCGGTCATGGGTTGTGTCGTGAATGGGCCTGGTGAGAGCAAAAGCGCCAATATTGGCATTAGTTTACCTGGCACTGGCGAATCGCCGGTTGCGCCGGTTTATGAAGACGGCATTAAAACCGTGACCTTAAAAGGTGATCATATTGCCGAAGAATTTCAGGCACTGGTTGAGCGTTATATCCAATCGCATTACGTTTAAAACCAGGTGGCTTCAAGGATAAATGCTATTGGAATAGCTAACCGCTACAATAACGTTTTTTATGCCTAAAGTTTGGCAATGGTCGGGCGAAACAGGTATAAAATGGGGATGCAAACGGGTTAAATTTCCAGGCAGACATAAAAAATGGCTTAAGTGAAAACGCTTAAGCCATTTGTTTATTTGGAGCCAATGAGCGGAGTCGAACCGCTGACCTACTGATTACGAATCAGTTGCTCTACCAACTGAGCTACATCGGCAATTCGCCATTATAGCTTAAATTTTTAGCATTTGTATCGGGAAGAATTTGAAAATGGGCTTTTAAATTTAATAGCGATTCTCTGACAATAACTATAAATTAATCCTAAACCACGTCCGCCAAATTCCCCTTGGTTTCCAGCCAAGCTTTTCGATCCAACGAACGTTTTTTCGCCAGCAATAAATCCAATTGCACGCGCGTTTCATCGCCATCAGCTATCGTAAGCTGCACCAAGCGGCGTGTGTCAGGGTTCATAGTCGTTTCGCGCAACTGGCTGGGGTTCATTTCCCCCAAGCCTTTAAAGCGCTGAATATTGATTTGGTCTTTGAGTTTTTCGGCTTTAATGCGTTCTATCACCCCCAGCCGCTCCGACTCATCTAAAGCATAAAAGACAGCTTTGCCGATGTCGATACGGTACAGCGGCGGCATGGCGACAAACACATGCCCAGCGGCCACTAAAGCATAAAAATGTTGGTAAAACAACGCACAAATCAAGGTGGCGATGTGGTTGCCGTCAGAATCCGCATCCGCGAGGATGCAGATTTTGCCGTAACGTAACGCATCTAAGTTAGTGCAGCCAGGCTCAATGCCTAATGCCACGGCTATATCATGCACCTCTTGTGACCCCATCACTTGTTGCTGATCGACTTCCCAAGTGTTGAGGATCTTGCCACGCAACGGCATAATGGCTTGAAA
>JABFRM010000232.1 GCA_013141155.1 Methylococcaceae bacterium
GTTCATTGTTGACCAGATGAATGCGATCTCCTTGCATTTTACGCAATAGAGATTCATTAAAAAGCGCATGTTCCAAGGTTTTTTTTATATTTTCTTCGGTACGTAATCGGTTGGTAAGTCCATCCAATTCCAGATTAATAGCTGCGGTATCCAATTCTTGCGGCGGACGCGTAATACCTAATCGAACCAACCAACTCTCTTTGAAACGATTACGAATTTTCGCCAAGAGCATTAACTCTTTAAAATCCTTGACCCGTTCCTGCTGCGCCACCCTTAAGGCGTCCAACGCTTCAGGGTGATGGTTTTTTAATACGCCGCTTAACTCGGCCTCGTAGGTCTTTAAGGTGTTTTGTAATTCTGGCGCCTGTTTAAGTAAGGTTTGAATCCCCGACTGATTGCTTTTAAGTTGGGCAGTGTTGTGTTGGGCGGATTTTTGTTGCTGCTTAAGATCGTTGATTTGAGCGGTTAGTTTTTTAAGCTGCCCCAAATCGGGAAAGCCATCCAACAAAGTTGCCTCTTGGGTGTGTGTTGCTAGCCAAGTTTTAATAGTTTGGGATTCAAGCTGTTTTTCATTGAGCTGATTTTCTAAAGTCTGGATTACAGCTTTTTCTGAATGGCTTTCGCTGTGTATCTGTTCCGTTTGAAACGTTAGATCGGCAATCAACTCTTGCTGTACTGTGACTGATTTCCCCGCAACATGTTGTGGATTAACGGCACCATCACCCAAGCTTTCAAGCTGCGACTGAAGTTGCGCAAGCTCCTGTCGATACTGTGTAAAGGTAAGTTGATCTGCTGCTAAAATAGCGGATTGGTTTTCGACGGCCAGTGCATCCGCTTGTAAAGCCATCGCCGCTTGCGATACTTCAATGCGTTGTAGATCAGCCGTTATCTGCTGTAAATCTTGTTGCAACGCCTGCTGTTTAAATTGTGCTTGTTGATGCTGTTCATCAATGGCAGCCAATGTTTGCAAACTGGACATTTGCTGGGTCAGCGTTTGAATATGCTGTTCAAAATCATACAATTGTGCTTTAAAGTCAGCCAAATCGTATTCACGGGCTTCCTTTGTAACCGCATCTAATAAAGGAATTTCAGCCAAATCGGCTTGTAGCAGTGCTAATTTTGTTTGTTCTTGTGCTGCCTTATAAATAGCATCCTGTTTATAATCCGCATAAATATCAGTGCTGACGATTTTTTCAAGGATATCCAGGCGCTCGCTGTCCAAAGCATTTAAAAAAGTCGCAAAATCACCTTGGGCTAACAGCGTAGAACGGGTAAAATTGCGAAAATCCAAGCCGACAATTTCCGCAATCATCGTCCGCACTTTGGCAATATCGGTTGCTAAAATTTCTTCTGTCTCACGCACCCGAATTAATTCCATGCGGGCAGGCAATACGGCGGCATGCTCAGTGCCCTGCTCGCGCTGCACCTGCCAGCGGCAACGATATTCTATGTCATGCACCCTGAACTGAATCTCTGCAAAACATTCCGACGTATGCAGGGTCATCACATGTTCTGCCGGACGATCAAACTTGAACGTTTCACCATACAAAGCAAGCGTAATCGCATCCAAAATACTTGACTTACCAGAGCCATTCGGGCCAGTAATAGCAAATACACCCGCATCCAACAAAGGTGCCCGATTAAAATCAAGCTGATTTTCACCTTGTAAGGAGTTGATGTTTTTAAAATGCAGTCTAAGTATTTTCATTGACTCGAGTCTCAGAGCAACAGGGGTTACAAAATGTTAAATTGCGCCATTATAACGCTGTCCACTGCTTTTTTTCGCTTATCTATAATTCTTCCTTTTGATAACGCATAGCACCGTTAATTAGATAATAAAATCTCATCGGCACGATTAAGCCAATAAAATAATCCATTAAATAAATTCATTTGCCATTCCCCCGTAAACTCTGCTAAATTCCTAGCCTATTTAAAAAAAGATTATAGGTTCTGTATGAATAATGAAAATATTGCTGCCGTTAAAAGCTATCTACTTACTTTGCAAAACAACATCTGCTCAAGTCTTGAAGCGGAAGAGCCGACCGCCCGCTTTATAGAAGACCGTTGGGAGCGCCCTGAAGGCGGTGGTGGCCAAACCCGCGTGCTTACTAATGGCAAAGTATTTGAGCAAGGCGGGGTTAATTTTTCACATGTCTCAGGCTTTAGTTTACCGCCATCTGCAACCGCCAAACGGCCTGAATTAGCGAATCGCGAATTTGAGGCAATGGGGGTATCACTGGTTATCCATCCGCATAATCCTTATGTACCCACGTCGCATGCCAATGTACGATTATTTATCGCTAAAAAAGCCGGTGAACCAACTATTTGGTGGTTTGGGGGCGGTTTTGATTTAACCCCTTTTTATCCCTTTGAAGAAGATGTTATCCAATGGCATCAAACCGCACAAACCGCCTGCCAGCCTTTTGGCCATGACATTTATCCGCTATATAAAAAGTGGTGCGATGAGTATTTTTATCTTAGGCATCGTAATGAAACGCGTGGCGTTGGCGGACTCTTCTTTGATGACCTCAATGAATGGGGCTTTGAAAAATGTTTTGCTTTTATGCAAAGCGTCGGCAACCATTACACTAAAGCCTATTTACCTATTGTACAAAAACGCAAAAACACCCCTTACGCAGAGAAAGAACGCGATTTCCAACTCTATCGTCGTGGACGTTACGTTGAATATAATTTGGTTTATGATCGTGGCACTTTATTTGGCTTACAATCTGGCGGCCGAACTGAATCTATCTTGATGTCTTTACCACCGATAGTACATTGGAAATACAATTGGCAACCTGAAGCAGGTAGCCCAGAGGCCTTATTATACGAAACGTATTTAAAGCCACAAAATTGGTTGAACCTTTAACAAAGCATCTTTAAGATCTATACTTAAAGGATAATTATCAGCATCCTCATTACGCTCGATTAATTACCCCTACTTTTTGGTATCGACTATGACTATGCAATTGCTTTCAATTTTCCTGCTGGGGCTCTGCACCTTAACCCAAAGCACTTTCGCCGGGGAATTCCAAACCCCGGAATCCATCTATACCGCCGCACGACTATTAATCGACAAAACCCTGGAGCCAACCACTGAACATGAAACAACTTTTTCACCACTGGATCCGCGGCTGCAACTGAGCGTTTGCGAGCAACCTCTGGAAGCCTTCAGTGCCACCCAAACCATCAAACCCGGACGCAATGCCATAAGCGTCAAATGCAATTCGATGAAAAGTTGGTCACTCTATGTTTCAGCACAAGTCAAAGTTTATCAAGATGTCGTTACACTCACACGACCCGTAAAACGCGGTGAAATTCTTACTGAAGATATGTTAAGTATTAAGCGCGTGGATATTTCACAATTCAGCACCCCCCTTATCCACGACCTTAATGTAGCAGCCCATAAACAAGCCGCACACAATTTATCACAAGGCGCTATACTTAACGAACGAGATATTACCCAGGCAATACTCATTAAACGCGGTGAAAACGTCACCATATCCTCTTCAAACCCGTCCCTTTCCATACAAATGCAAGGAATCGCGCAGATGGATGGCGTTCAAGGCCAAACCATTCGTGTTAAAAACACCTCATCCGATAAAATTATTTCAGGTGTTGTAACCAAGCAAGGCACTGTTGCCATCAATAGGTAAATGAAAAAAATTAAAGTTTCCTAAATTAAGCCGCTATCTTTAGATAACAAACTAAAACAATTTTCACAGGAAAATCCATTATGAGCATCGAAAAAATTAACCACCGGGGTTCCATCAGTCCTGCCAACACTAAGCTGAATGCCCAAGCAATCACCAAGGCATCAGCAATCAAACCCAGCACACTGGATAAAGTTGACCTGCCAATTGCTGATAGAATCAAAGCCGCCCTCGCCTCTTCAACTGACAGCAGTGCGCGCGTAGCCAGCATCAAGCAAGCCGTTGCCGATGGCAGTTATACGGTTGACGCTGAACGTGTTGCGGCAAAAATATTGCAATCTGAAAAAACCTTACCCTAAAATAAATTACCACAATGATTAGCAAAACCTTTCCGATTGCTGAGAGATTAACCGCCAATGGTTTAAATCTCATTCGCCAACTCCAGCAATTACTGCTGGATGAGGCGGCTTTATTAAAAAAAAGCGATCAAATTGCGCTGCTTAACGTCATTGTTGAAAAGAAACAACCCTTGATCAATGAGATCAACCAGTTTTCTCGGCAAATGGCACAAGTGCTAACGACCGAAACACTGCCAAACGATCAAAACGGTATGTTGCAATACCTTGAAAAAGCCAAAGCCACGGGATTGACCGCGGAAACCATGCGCTATAATTGGCTGGAAATCATCACGATTACCCAAATCTGCAAACTGCTAAACGAACAAAATGGAGGGAGTATCGACATTCTACGTCGTTATACGCAACGTTCCTTACACGTTATTAAAGGCAATACGCAAAGACCCAATACTTATAGAAGAGATGGTTCAACACAAAGTGATTTTTACTCGCGTGAATTGATGTCCGTATAACGTTATATCTCTAAAACGCACCTGTACCGCACACTCCACAAATAAAAAACGCAAATCCACAGCAAATTAGGGAACAGGTTATGTTAAAATCACCGGATGAGTCCCGATAGCTCAGTAGGATAGAGCGGTCCCCTCCTAAGGGACAGGCCGGTGGTTCGAATCCGCCTCGGGACACCATTTGGACGTTCGATAAGATTCAAAGAAGCTCAATAAGCCCGCAACTTACAAAGAGTTAGCGGGTTTTTTATTGTCCGGTGAGATTCCCACAAAGATACATTGCCGCTAGAAAAATCAGTTGGCTTGGAATCGCCGCGTATTATTCAGCTCTTAGGAAGCTAGCTGGAGGCGGTTTTTTATGGGGCAGGTATAATCAACAACTATAAACTCTTTGGCTAGTTTGTAAATACTAGATTGAACAGGCATATTTCAGGAAGGACAATCATAAGTTGTCAATAAATAAACGGCGACCGGACGGAAAACCGCCGCGGAGTGCGTTAATGAAGCTGTGTGCAGGACTGCTCACAGCTTGGCGCATATTAACGTATGATTTTTTATAATAGGGTCACTTTTAATAACGTGGATCAGTCAATTTCGCTTACGCAGAAAAAGACGAGCCACAACCGCAAGTTGTCGTGGCGTTCGGGTTGCGAATAACAAATTGTGCGCCGTTGACGTCTTCTTTATAATCAATTTCAGCACCATTAAGGTATTGGATGCTCATGGAATCGATGAGTACTGTGACGCCGGACTTTTCAATACAGGTGTCGTCTTCGTTGACTTCTTCATCAAAAGTAAAGCCGTATTTGAAACCGGAACAACCGCCGCCGGAAACGTATACGCGCAGTTTTAAATCGTCGTTACCTTCTTCAGCAATTAATTCGCTTACTTTGGTGGCGGCATTGTCAGAAAAAATAATGGGATTAGTCATAATAAATGGCATAAAGGTAATGTACGTGTGGTAACAATTATGATCATACCTAGCATTTTAGTCAAGAATTATGGCAGTTAAATCATTGTGGCCAATCTGTACGATAATATCGCGCTTAATTTAACGTTACAATTGCTCATTTATCGCTCGAACTAACTCATTGCAGCGGCAACTACCCGTATGAGCGTCTTGCTGCTTATCTGAACTTTATTAACACACGCCAAGTCAAATGTCTTATTGAAAAGAATCAACAGTTTCCGAAAAGCAGCTTATGCTTTTAGCGAAACTTTTTTGTAACCGCTCAATTCAGCGTTACGCTGTATGAATTTCTGCGACAGAACCTTGAGCTGTCGAGTACAATCGTAAACTGATTTATCGACCTGGGGAGCGCTTAACCACCCATAAAAAAATAGCGACGCTATCCAGAATTTTGTTAATCAGGAACCGTTTTCAACTTCTACCCAAGTAGATTCTAAGGAGTGCGTAAAATGAAAAATATCGTTATTGCAGGTTACTGTCGATCCCCTTTTACGCCTGCCACCAAAGGCTTATTAGCAAGGGTCAGACCAGACGATTTGGCAGCGCAAGTGGTTAAAGGCCTGATTCAAAAAACCGGCGTAAATCCCGCCGATATTGAAGATTTAATTTTAGGTTGCGCGTTCCCAGAAGGTGAGCAGGGGATGAATCTAGCACGCATCTTGGTGTATCTTGCCGAATTGCCATTGAGTGTCGCAGGCATGACACTCAATCGTTTTTGTGGCTCCTCCATGCAGGCGATTCATATTGCTGCTGGGGCAATCCAAATGAATGCTGGCGAAGTGTTTATTTGTGCGGGCGTGGAGTCGATGAGCCGCATCCCAATGGGTGGTTTTAATATGCTGCCCAATCCAGTGCTGGCTAAAAACTACCCGCAAGCCTATATGGGAATGGGCGAAACGGCTGAAAATCTGGCGGCGCAGTATCATATCGAACGCGTCACACAAGAAGCGTTTGCAGTCAATAGTCAGCAAAAAACCTATGTCGCGCAGCAAAAAGGCTTGTTTAATGACGAAATCATCCCGATCAAAGCCGCAGACGGCAGTATTATCCAGGTTGATGGCTGCTTGCGACCAGAATCCACCGCGCAATCCTTAGCGCAATTACCGACCGCATTTTTGGCAAACGGCAGTGTCACTGCGGCAACCTCGTCGCCATTAACCGATGGCGCGGCGGCAGTTTTAGTGTGCAGCGAAGCCTACGCCGATGCACACGGCCTTAATAAAATAGCCCGCATTAAAGCCATTGCCGTTTCCGCCTGTGCGCCGGAAATTATGGGCATCGGCCCAGTGGGTGCGACCCATAAAGCCCTGTTACGCGCCGGTTTGCATGTGCAGGATTTAGACATTGTTGAATTGAATGAAGCGTTTGCGGCGCAATCCCTGGCAGTATTGCACGATTTACCGATTGCGCAGGATAAAGTGAATTTGGATGGTGGCGCGATTGCCTTAGGGCATCCGCTAGGTGCGACGGGGGCTAGAATTACCGGTAAAGCGGCGTGTTTACTACAACGAGAAAATAAACAATTCGCGCTCGCGACGCAATGTATCGGCGGCGGTCAAGGTATCGCCACCATTTTGGAGGCAATCTCATGAGCATCCAAAAAGTAGCCGTCATCGGCGCAGGGGTGATGGGCGCAGGCATTGCCGCGCAGTGTGCCAATGCCGGTCTTGGCGTGGTGTTACTGGATATTGTACCCAAAGATCCCGCTGTTGGCCGCAACAGCTTAGTAGAAGCTGCGCTGGCTAAATTGCTGAAAGCAGACCCCCCTGCGTTTATGCACCCCAAGGCGGCGCGTTTAATTACCATCGGCAATATTGAAGATCATCTGGAACTATTGCGGGATGTGGACTGGGTGATCGAAGCGGTGCTGGAAGACCTTGCCATTAAACAAGCGTTGTATCAAAAACTGCTGACGGTTTGCGGCGACGATACCCTGATTTCCTCCAATACCTCGACTATCCCCTTGAAGCTGTTGACGCAAAACTTGCCGGACAGCTTTAAGCAGCGCTTCATGATCACGCATTTTTTTAACCCTCCCCGCTATATGCGCCTGTTGGAATTGGTGCAAAGCACTGTCACGCGGCAAGATTTGGTGGCAGCCGTGACCCACTTTGCCGATGTGCAGTTAGGCAAAGGTTGCGTGTGCTGCCATGACACACCGGGCTTTATCGCCAACCGCATCGGCACTTTTTGGATGCAAACCGCCATGTTAAATGCGGTGGCGCTAAACTTAAGCGTGGAACAAGCCGATGCCGCCATGTCGCTGCTGGGCATACCAAAAACTGGGATTTTTGGCTTATTGGATTTAGTGGGTCTGGATTTGATTCCGCACATTTTGGGCAGTTTTAAGCAGCTCTTGCCTGCTACGGATGCCCTGCATGCCATTACCGACATCACCCCTATCATGCAAAAAATGCTTAACGAGGGTTATACCGGACGCAAAGGTAAAGGCGGCTTTTACCGCTTACAAACCACTGCCGGTCAACGCATCAAAGAAGCCATTAACCTGCAAACCGGTGATTATCGCGTCAGTGAAAAGGTCAGCTTGCCCGCATTACCAACCCGGCAAGATGACTTAAGAACTTGGCTGTCGCAAGATACCCCTATCAATCGTTATGTGTGGCAGGTGTTATCTAAAACCTTGGCGTACAGCGCCAGCTTGATCCCAGAAATCGCGGACGATTACGTCGCCATTGATAGAGCCATGCGCCTTGGCTATAACTGGCAGCATGGCCCGTTTGAGTTGCTGGATTTAATCGGTGTAGCTTGGTTTACAGCGCAGTTAATGACTGAAGATCGGACGGTTCCTGCCTTATTAAGCCAAAACAAACCGATATATCAAATCACGGCGAGAAACCTTACCGCGTTGGATTTATCAGGACAGTATCAACCCATTGTCCGTGCGCCAGGGATGCTGTTACTCAGTGATATTAAACGTGCGAAACCGGCAGTGTTGCACAATGCGTCGGCAAGCCTCTGGGATATTGGTGATGGCGTTGCTTGCTTAGAATTTCACAGCAAGATGAATACTTTGGACAGAGACTCGTTGCTGCTGATTAGGCAAAGCATTGAGAAAGTCAGCAGCGATTTTAAAGCCTTAGTGATCTATAACGACGCTGATAATTTTTCAGCAGGTGCGAATTTAACCTTATTGGTCACCGCTATCCATCAGCGGGATTGGTTAGCGGTAGAAGAACTGATTCGGCAAGGACAACAAACCTATGCTGCTTTAAAATACGCCCCGTTTCCGGTGGTCGGCGCGCCATCTGGGCTGGCGCTGGGAGGGGGGTGTGAAGTGCTACTACATTGCGATGCCATTCAGGCACACGCAGAATTGTACATGGGGCTGGTTGAAGTGGGCGTAGGCTTAGTGCCTGGCTGGGGGGGATGTAAGGAATATTTACGCCGCTGGTTGAGTTTCTCCAAACGCCCCGGTGGCGCGATGCCTGCCATTGCGCAAGTGTTTGAAACCATCGGCATGGCAAAGGTCTCCAAATCAGCGGCAGAGGCCAAAGAGCTGCTGTTTTTAGCGGCTAGCGATGGCATTAGCATGAATAAAGAGCGTTTACTCGCGGATGCCAAAACCAAAGCTTTGGCGCTAGTGTCCAATTATCACGCGCAGGAGCCCGCTGTTTTTCAACTTCCAGGGGAAAGTGCGAAAGCCGCTATGGCGCTTGCGATTCATAATTTTCATTTGGCGGGTAAGATTAGCGCTTACGATGTGGAAATATCGTTGTCTTTAGCGGACGTGCTAAGCGGCGGTATCTGCGACATAACGCTACCGTTAACAGAAACCACGTTGTTAAATTTAGAATTGCAGGCTTTCGTGCATCTGGTTAAACAAGCAGGGACGGTGGCGCGTTTGGAGCATCTGTTGGCGACGGGGAAACCCTTGCGTAATTAATGGTATACGACAACATCATTTTTATACTTGCCTTGAGTCACAACCTTAATTGGAAGCACTGCATATTTTGACTGACAACACTTATCGTCTATTTAAATAACGACCCAAACGCTTTTGCTGTAGCGGGCAATTTTAATGCTTTAAGAATGAATAATCCTAAAAAAATCAGTTGAACGTGTAGAAAACCCTTCATGCGTCGACTAGGCTCAGCACGAACGGGATTTTAGACAGCTCAACTGAGGTTTTTAGGATAACTCAATACGCGCTAACAGGTTATAAATTCAGTCACTCTACTGAAAACCTGCCATGAATACCAATGAACTTCTACCCTATTCACCACTCAAATACTCTGATAGAGTGTTCGATAATCGGTCAATTGGCTAAATGGATAAAAATCACTTCAGGATAAATGCTAAGAACCTGTTATCGTAAGCGCAGTATATGCACTACACCCCTATAGCCATCCATTAGGAGCGTCTCATGAACTGGTCAAACCCGTTTAATTGCCTTAGCGATTTAACCTCCCTTCGTCGCCGATTTATCAGTCGCCCTGTCTTTAAACTCATGCAACGCGCCCTGCCGAAAATGTCGCAGACCGAGCGGGAGGCATTGGAGGCGGGCAATACTTGGTGGGATGCGGAACTTTTTTCCGGCAAACCGAATTGGTCAGTATTGCAGGATTGTCCGGCTGCAAAATTCACCACAGAAGAGCAAGCATTTATCAATGGCGAAGTCGAAACGCTGTGCGCGATGCTGGACGATTGGGACATTACCCATCATCGCCACGATTTGCCGCCTGCAGTTTGGGCTTATATCAAGCAGCACAAATTTTGCGGCATGATTATCCCTAAGCGCTATAACGGGCTGGCATTTTCCGAGTGCGCACATTCGGAAGTGGTGATGAAAATCGCCAGCCGAAGCTCTACGGCGGCGGTTACGGTGATGGTGCCGAATTCTTTGGGGCCTGCAAAATTATTGTTGGCGTATGGCACTGAACGGCAGAAAGATTATTATTTGCCGCGCTTGGCGATAGGCCAAGAAATCCCCGCTTTTGCCCTGACTGGGCCACACGCAGGCAGTGATGCCAGTGCCATGCCGGATACTGGTGTCGTGTGCCGCAGCCTGTTTGAGGGCAAAGAAAAAGTATTAGGCATACGTTTAAACTGGGAAAAACGTTATATCACCTTAGGCCCCGTGGCGACAGTGTTGGGTTTGGCGTTTAAGCTGTATGACCCGAAACATCTGCTGGGCGACCAGGAAAATATCGGCATCACCGTGGCGCTGATTCCGACCAATACGCCAGGGGTGTCGATAGGCAGACGGCACAACCCGCTGGATTCGGCATTTCAAAACGGCCCGAACTGGGGTAAAGATGTGTTTATCCCAATGGATTGGATTATCGGCGGCGCGGCGCAAGTGGGCAATGGCTGGAAGATGCTCATGCAATGCCTGGCAACGGGACGGGCGGTTTCGTTACCCGCCTTGAGTGTCGCCGCTGCCAAATATACTTGCCGCAACACTGGCGCGTATGCGCGAATTCGCAAGCAATTCAACCTACCCATCGGCGAGTTTGAAGGGATTGCCGAAGTATTGGCGCGAATCGCGGGGGAAACTTATCTCTTGGACGCTGCCCGCAGCGTGACTGCCGCCGCTTTGGACAATGGGCAAAAGCCGGCGGTTATCTCCGCCATCATCAAGTATGAACTCACCGAAAGGATGCGGCGGATTGTCAATGACGGCATGGATATACAAGGCGGCTCAGGCATTTGTTTAGGGCCTAAAAACACGCTGGGCAGGTTGTACCAAATCATTCCGGTGGCAATCACCGTAGAAGGTGCAAATATTTTGACCCGTAGCATGATGATTTTCGGGCAAGGCGCGATTCGTTGCCATCCCTTTGTGCAGCAAGAAATGGCGGCGTTGACGCTGGATAATCCAGAACAAACGTTACAACAATTTGACGCGGTGTTATTTAAACATATTGCCTTCATGATGCGGAATATGGGCAACGGTGTTTGGTATGCGCTCAGCAATGCACGCTTTGCCAGCGTTCCGGGTGATCTGCAAACGCAACGTTATTATCGGCAAATCGCGCGCTTGAGTGCCGCATTCGCGCTGGTGACCGATGTTGCCTTGCTGACTTTGGGCGGGACATTGAAACGCAAGGAAAGTATCTCGGGGCGTTTCGCCGATGTGTTAAGCAATCTTTACCTGTGTTCTTGCGTACTGAAACATTATCAAAACCAAGGCAATTTAGCAGAAGATGCGCCCTTGATGCACTGGGCTTGTCAACAATCTTTAAATCGCGCAGGACAGTCGATGCTGGCGATTTTTCATAAATTGCCAAGCAAAAGCCTACCGTGGTTGTTACGTGGGTTATTGTTTCCATTTGGCAATCCTACTGCGCCGCCGTCAGATGTGTTGGCGCAACAGGTGGCGGCGATTTTATTGCATGACTCGCCTGCCCGCGACCGCTTGACGCAAGGTATTTACATCAATCAAAATCCAGAGGATGCGACGGGTAAGATTGAGGTGGCGTTTAAAGCGGTACTCGCCGCTGCGCCCGTGGAAGCGAAAATTCATCAGGCACAAAAACTAAAGCAGTTAGCGAAAGGATTGGATTCAGTCAACCTGCAAGCAGCCGTCACTAAGGGTATTATTACTGGGGACGAGGCGCAGTTGCTGGAAATTGCAAGCCAAGCGCGGTTGGGGGTCATTACGGTAGATGATTTTAGTGCCAGCCTGCAATAAGATGAACGCCGGACGATCTGCATCCACCCTTACGCCCCCTCCCCCTTAGCGATTACTATAAACCTATGTCTAAAATAGCTTACTCAAATGACTGGCCCGATATTGACCCGACCCTTTACAATCGTTCCGCACGGTTGTTTAATGTGATTAAAAATGTGTTGAGTGTCAGAATTGATCTGCATGCTGACCCCCAAGTCCTCCAAGGGGATATTTTTTTATTTAATCATTTTTCCCGTTTTGAAACCTTTATTCCACAATGTCTGATTTATGAGCGCTCAGGGGTTTACAGTTGCGCTATTGCAGCCAGTGAATTTTTTGACGAAGACACGGCGCTCGCGCGCTATCTTAAACATGTCGGGGTTTTTCCGCATGATCACCCACGTCTGTTTCCGTTGCTGGCTGCACAAATCCTACGGGGACGTAAAGTCATCATATTTCCCGAAGGCGGAATGGTAAAAGATCATCAGGTCATAGACAAACAGGGCAATTACAGTATTTATTCGCGCATGAATGGCGTTCGGCGTAAACAACACACCGGCGCGGCAGTTTTGGGGCAAGGGGTGGCGCTGTTTAAAGCGGCAATTCGTTTGGCGGTCAAGCGTAATGACACGAAGCAATTGTTTCATTGGCAAGAACAGTTAAAACTCGACAGTATTGATCAGTTAATTGCCATTGCCAACAAACCGACACTGATCGTACCCGCCAATATTACATTTTACCCCATTCGTTCCTCTGAAAATCTGCTGTTTAAAAGTGTCGAATTATTTTCTAAAGGGCTTAGTTTGCGCCAATCTGAGGAGCTGTTGATCGAAGGGAATATTCTGCTTAAAAATACCGACATGGACATCCGCACGGGCTCACCGGTAAATCCTAGCGCCTTTTGGGATTGGCGAACAAAATTACTGCTAAAGTGGGTTATACCGGAGATTAAATCGTTAGATGATGTTTTTAATCTCGGTTCCGCGCCTAAAAATATACCGCAACGGCTATTGGGGAAAATTTTTGTGGCACATGCAGAAAGCGCCCGCAATCAGTATATGGAAAAAATGTATGCGCATGTCACCATTAATTTAAGCCATCTGGCATCAACCTTGATACTGCATTACATCGGTCAAGGTCAAACCCATATTGAAAAAAACCTGTTCTACAGTATTCTCTATATCGCCATTAAACGCTTGCAAAGTAACCCGGCAATTCATCTACACCAAAGTCTGCTTAAGCCGGATGATTACAGTGATTTGCTGAAAAGCTCCAACAAACGTTTTGAATTTTTTATCAGTGCGGCGAAGGATGCAGGATTGCTCCAAGAAAAAAGCAACAGTTACCAATTTTTACCAAAACTGTGTGCAGATTATCACTTTGATACCATCCGACTGGAAAATCCCATTGCCGTCTACACTAATGAGGTCGCGCCGTTACGCATTGTTCAAGAAACCTTAGTTGCGGCTATCCAGGAGTTTTCCATGACCGATAACTTGCAATTTGCCGCCTGGCATTTTGAGGATGAAATGATCAGCTTCGCCTGGGAGAAAAAAATCTATTCCAAACCAGAGTTTGAAGACATCAATCAATTAGAAACCGCCGATGCCGATGCCTCGCCTTTTTTCATACATCCTGAAGCAGCTAATGGCTTAGGCGTGCTGCTTATTCACGGTTTATTTGCCAGTCCGGCTGAGGTAAGGGAACATGGCCACTATCTGGCTAAACAAGGTTATACGGTGCTAGGGATAAGGCTAAAAGGACATGGCACCTCCCCTTACGCGCTACGTGACCAACGCTGGCAAGATTGGTATGGCAGTGTGCAACGGGGGTTTGAAATCCTTAAGGCCTATTGTCCGCATATTTTCGTCATTGGATTTTCAACTGGCGGTGCATTGGCACTGAAATTAGCGGCAGAACATCATTACCAAGTTATTGGCGTTAGCGCCGTTTCAGTACCGCTAAAATTTGTCAATTCTGCGTTTATGTTAGTTCCCTTGCTGCATGGCACCAATAAGCTTATCGAATGGCTTTCAAGTTTTGAAGGCTTAAAACCGTTTATCGAAAATGAACCCGAACATCCGCAAGTCAATTATCGCCACGCGCCAGTTAGGGCATTGTATGAATTACGCTTATTGATCGAACAACTCGAGTCCCTACTACCCAACGTCATCGTTCCAACTTTGATTATCACCGCCGAACACGATCCCGTTGTCGCTGCTAAAAGTTCCGAACAGATTTTTGAGTTATTAGGCTCCAAACATAAACAATTTCGTAATATAACCGCTAGTCGCCATGGTATATTAATGGACAATCTCGGCGGCACATGGCAAGTGATTGATGATTTTTTAAATGCGTATCAACATAAATTGCCCGCATTTTAAACGTCAAGACTTTAGGGTTATGCGGGCAAATTTTCGTTTACCTACTTGATAAACATGCGTTGTTCCGGACAAAAGCGTTAATTTAGGATCAGCGATTTTTTCGCCTTCTATTTTAACGCCGCCTTGCTTTATTTGCCTGATCGCCTCAGATGTACTCTCAGTTAAACCCGCTTCCTTTAAAATATTGGCAATTGCTAAACCCTCAGCACCAACAGTTAATGAAATTTCCGGCATCTCGTCAGGAATGGCGTTACGCTGAAAACGTGCCTCAAAATCCGCTAAGGCTTTTTCAGCAGCTGATACACTGTGAAAACGGACAATGATTTCTTGGGCAAAATTAACTTTACAATTTCTCGGATTCATCTCACCTTGCATGCAGGCTTGCCGCCAAGCTTCTATTTGCTGCATCGATTGGAAGCTCAGTAATTCATAATATCGCCACATTAATTCATCCGATATAGACATAATTTTTCCAAACATGTCTTCGGGCGAATCTTTTATGCCAATATAGTTGCCCAGCGATTTGGACATTTTTTGCACACCATCCAACCCTTCCAGTATCGGCATAGTGATGGCGACTTGTGGCGATTGCCCATAAACCTCCTGTAACTGCCGGCCAACCAATAAATTAAATTTTTGATCAGTGCCGCCCAACTCTACATCTGCGCGCATGGCAACTGAATCATAGCCTTGAATTAACGGATACAGGAATTCATGGATAGCAATCGGTTGACCACTTTTATACCGTTTATTAAAGTCATCGCGTTCCAGCATTCTGGCTACGGTGTGCTTAGCGGCAAGTTGGATAAGTTCTGAGGGTGACATTTTTTCCAGCCAGGTAGAGTTAAACATGACTTGGGTCTTTTCTGCATCCAGAATTTTAAAGATTTGCTCTTGATAGGTTTGCGCATTTGCCAATACTTCTTCTTTAGTCAGTGGCTTACGCGTCACATTCTTGCCGGTTGGATCACCAATCATGGCAGTGAAATCACCAATCAGAAATAAAATATCATGCCCAGCCTCTTGAAACTGTTTTAATTTATTAATTAAAACCGTATGACCCAAATGTAAATCAGGCGCCGTAGGATCAAACCCTGCCTTGATTCTGAGCGGCTGTCCCCCTTGTAATTTCTTCAATAAGTCCACTTCAATCAAGATTTCATCAGTACCTCTTCGTAATTGCGCCACGCTATTTTCTTGCAATTTCATTCTCCCACTGTATACTTTAAATTAGATGTTTAAAACTGACGTTCACGTCTTTTTAATTGTTCACTGTACTATAATTGTTGGCATATTTTCTAAAAATCCCTTAGAATTTACCCTAAATTTAATTAACAGGCTAAATACTATTTTGAAAAATATATATAAACCTCTGTTTCTTGGAATTAGTCTCGCTATGATAGCTGGTTCTAATACTGCCAATGCCAAGCATTACTTGGTGAAAAATTTAGTTAAACATTCATCCCATAAGCAGTATGCTCCAAAAATAATAGCCGAGTATATTACCGAAATTGACGTAAAAGAAGACAAAAAATATTTAGCCGCTTTTTATAAATCTGAAAAAAGTGCCACCAGACATGCACTGGCTAAATATCAAAAAAGAACGCCTCTTGATAATGATTCACTAAATTTAACGCCTGCCAAGAGTGCTTTATCGTCCAAACATAAAAATAAAGCTGATCGCAGCAACGCCGCCGATGAATCAGCAACACTGGTAGACGCTAATCCTCGCCCCAGTTCTAGCCTTGATGCTAAAAACCCTAACTTAAAAGATCAATATTTAACTACCGAGATTAACGACGGTGTTACTGTCTACAATGACCCTCTAAAATCTGAAGCAGCTCAAAACTCACCGCTTACCGCTTTCAAAAAACATAGAACCACCCTGTATAAAATAAAAGGGGGCGATACCATCGCCAGTATCTTTGCAGATCTTAATCTCAACAATAGGCTCATTCGTAACCGTAAAATCAGCCGTCAATTTAAATCCCTTATTCCAGGAAAAACACTCAGCATTAACACCAATGCCAGAGGTGAATTAACCAGTCTAGCTTATAAGGGAACTAGCTTTAGTGATTTAATGGAATCTGCGACTACTCATGAAGACGGCAATACAGAAGCTTTTTCTGCTGAAACTTCCACTGCCAGCGCACTGGGTCAAGTTAAACATGTTAGTACTCATGCAGTCATTCAATCTACCTTGGAACAAGCAGGCAGAAACGTCAGCTTACCTAAAAAAATCACCAAACAGCTTGCAGATATTTTTGCATGGGATATCGACTTCTCACAAAACTTACGCCCAAACGATCAATTTACAATCGTTTATGAACGAATCTTTGAAAATGGCAGGGCAATTGATACCGGAGATATCGTTGCCGCAGAATTTATCAATCAAGGCGAAAAACATCAAGCTGTAAGATATAAAGACAGCGACGGACATCTGAGCTATTACACCCCTGAAGGTGAGGGTATGCGTAGAGCGTTTTTGAGGAATCCTGTTGATTATGCAAGGGTTAGTTCAGTTTTTAATCCCTTGCGTAGGCATCCTGTTCTCAATCGTATCCGTGCGCATAAAGGTGTTGACTATGCCGCCAGTACAGGGACGCCGATTAAATCAACCGGAGACGGAAGAGTCGCTTTTAAAGGCCGAAAAGGCGGCTATGGTCAAGTGGTTATGATTCAACATGGCAATGAATACACTACTTTATACGCGCATCTCTCTCATTTCGATGATAACCTGAACGAAGGTGCCGAAGTCAAGCAAGGTCAGATTATAGGTTATGTAGGCGCAACTGGCTTAGCCACAGGCCCACATTTACATTATGAATTTCTGGTCAATGGCGTACATAAAGATCCATTGAACATAAAATTACCACATTCACTGCCAATTAACAAAGCGCTATTATCCTATTTTAAAACCCAAACCAGACCGCTATTAGCACAGTTAGATCAAGCCAGAACTACCATGCTGGCTAAAAACATACCGCAAGTAGATCAACAAGACGTGCAGCAAGAGTAATTATTTCTTTAAATATTTTCCTTATATCGTTCGTTCTTTGGGAATTAACGATATAAGCATGTATTGTGAAAACAGCAATCCTATTAAAACCCTAATGGCACGTTAACTTAACCAATCTTTAGAATTTATTGCAGGTAGGCGTAATGGAACCCGACAAATTACAAATACTCAAACAACTTGACAACTGCCGTTACCCCAGGTAATTTCTGCACTACAGTAGTTACCAAGTCCGCCTCCTCTTTATAGACTAGCCCCATTAAATAAACGCAGCCGTTTTCAGTAACCACTTTGATATTCGCACCGTTAAAGTCCGCTGGATCATGAATTTTATCCAATTCGGTTTTAATACGCGTGGTAATAAAGCTATCATTACTTTGTGATGCCAGATCCGCCCCTGGCGCCTCAACAAGCTCATCTTGCACCCGCTTTACCCCCTGAAGAATGCGCATTTTTTCAAGAATTTGTTTATGCACCCTCTCCCCCTTTACTTCACCGGTAACCAATAAGGTGCCGTTGTAAGCATTGACATTAACATGGCTTTGGTTGGGAATAACAGGGTCATTGTTCAAGTCTTCGCGGGCGTTGATTTCAATATTTTCATCCATGAGCGCCACCTGACCCACACGTCGATCATACAGGTTAGGCAAATTATCAGGGTGTCCGATATAGTAATGACAACCCTGGAAAAGCAGCACGGGTAACAAAATATGCGCTAATCTGGGGTGCATGCTTAATTAACGAATAATTGATGATCAATAAGATCACAGAGGCAGTGGCTAATTAACAAATGCACTTCTTGAATTCTGGCTGTAGACTGAGAAGGCACCCGAATCTCAATATCATTTTCATGCAGTAACGGTGCAAGCGTTCCGCCCTCTTTACCGGATAATATTATACAAATCATTTCTTTATCGTGCGCAGCGGAAACGGCTTTGATAATATTGCCTGAGTTACCACTGGTCGTATAAGCCAGTAAAATATCACCACTTTGTCCCAAGGCTCTGAGTTGTTTTGCAAAAATATCATCAAAGTGATAATCATTGGCAATTGAGGTAATAGTAGAAGTATCGGTACTTAAGGCAATTGCCGGTAAAGCAGGGCGTTCCCGTTCAAAACGATTGAGCATTTCAGACGAAAAATGCTGCGCATCGCCAGCCGAGCCGCCATTGCCACAGGTTAATATTTTTTTATCATTAATCAGCGCAGCAACTATTTTTTGCGAGGCAAACTCAATTAATCCGGTGAGTGTGTTCACGGACGCCTGCTTAGCTTGGATACTTTCGGTAAAGTTATTGATGATGCGTTGTTGTAGATTCATACTGTAAAATTAAAATGGCGGTGCTTAAGTTTGAAAAGCATTTTTTACCCAATTAAGCTGGTTATCACCTGAAATAGCAACCACATCAA
The DNA here is from genome assembly GCA_013141155.1 of Methylococcaceae bacterium. Lineage (GTDB taxonomy): Bacteria > Pseudomonadota > Gammaproteobacteria > Methylococcales > Methylomonadaceae > SXIZ01. The sequence goes on from JABFRM010000232.1 coordinate 18,933, forward strand.
ACCGAATAGGCGTAGATTGCGGGTGACTAGCCAAATAGCAATGGGTTGCAGCTATTATACGGGATTGTTTACGCGCGGTAATACTTTCAAGGGCGCTACCGTAGGTGTCAGACTGACGATAACGGACTTCGACAACAACCAGGCTTTGCTGCTGGTCACGCATAATTAAATCCAGCTCGCCATAACGGCAACGATAATTACGGGCAACTTGAACCAATCCTTGCGCCATCAGATAATCACAGGCGCGCTGCTCACTCTGTTCACCTTGCTGCAAATGTGCGGCCTTTACTTTTTTCATTACGGTCGGTAACAAAGAGATCACTGTTAGGTTAATGAGCGACCGGATTCCCAGAATTTTTTTCATAGCTTTGCACGTAACTTTCAAGCGGCTGGGGCTTGGCATGGTTAAATTTTGCACACACTAGCTGACGTTGCACGCGGTTTTCATCAGTCAACGATAATTTACCGGTAGCACCGTTGTAAGGTACGGTTTTAAGTTGGCTTAAATGCGGGATAAGATTGTACGCATCAATACCCATGGCAATGAGTCGCAAATAAATTTCCGGAAACTGCTGCCAAGTAGAACGCAAAGCTTCCTGACTCAGTGCGCCTTTATAGGCTCCATCAAACACCCAAGGAATATCACAAAAAGTAATGTTGTTTAAATCGTTATCTGTAGACGTACCAACTCCATTGAATATCTGCGGGGTTGCATAAATAGGCATGTTATATGCCTGTGAGAGCTGCTGTATCTGTGTTTGCAGCACTTTCGCGTCTTGCGGATAAGCGGTAATCAAGACCACCTCGGCATCTTGCCGTCTTCTGGGTGCAAATTGCAAATCAGGGACAAGCGCCTTAAGTTGTGTATAGCGTTTTTCACTCTCAGTAATACTGAGCAAGTCTTTAAGCGTAGTCGAATAATCATTAATATCAGGCTTATAATGTTTGGCTTTTAACAAGGTGCCACCGCGTTTTTGCAAAGCCGTTTCAAAATAACTTTGCATGCGTTCGCCCAGCTCAGTTTTTGGGGTGAGTAATAAAGCTTTTTTATAACCATCATTGACGGCTCTATGGGTAATTTGATTCACCTCATCAATCGGGCTAAGGGCAAATTGATAAAGATTTGCTTTGCTGAGTCCTGGGATATGGTTTAATGTCAGGACAGGAACCTCCAAGACTTTAACGTTCGCCAATTGCTCGACATGCTCTTTATTTAACGGCCCGATAATCAATTGCGCACCCGCATTGATGGCTTTGTAGTATAAAGTCACAGGGTTGGTGACTTCGCTATCATAAAAATGAATGGTAGGCGGCGGGGGATTTTTTTCAGCACGGGCATAGGCCGCCATAAATCCGGCCTTAATGGCCTGTGCCGCTTGTGCGTAAGCGCCAGATTCAGGTAAAAATATCGCAATATTGGTCGGTATTGTTGGGCTGTTGCCTATATTTTTTGGGCTATTCGCTAAATAAGCCAATAAAAAAGCATTATTGGCAGGGTGCCTCTGGAAACGAGTATGCCACTGTGTGAGCTGGGGGTCATTACCGGAAAGTTGTGGCGAAGCTTTGATCAGGCTCGCAAGCGCCAACCAGCCATTTAATTCATCTGCCGCAGCGGGTTGTTTTGCTTGCAACAACTGCGCAGATAATACGCGCAAAGTATCCAAGATCGCGCGTTTATTATCAAATTGTTGGCGCATATCACTCAGTAAGGGTTCAAGCGTCATCCTAGACTTAACACTCTCTATCGGCTTTCCGATCAATGACAAAACGATGGCGCGAGAACGCAAATAGGTTATCTTATCTGTAGGCGTTAAATACGCCGATTGAATTAAACGCAAATATTTTCTGGCTTGCTCTGTTTCGCCAAAGCTTAAACTGATCTGGGCTTGCAACAATTGCAAACGGGTCAAATCAGCAGCAGATAAACTATTCGGGTCGATGGCATCAATATAATTCTGGGCATCATTGGGGTTTTTAGCCTCCAGCAAGGAGGCGGCCGTGTTAAGTTGCTGCTGATTTTGCTGGGTAACTTCATCTTGTTCAGACTGATAGCCGCGGTTATAGTAAGGGTTCTGGCTAATTTTAAGCAGCTCACAACCGGAGATAAAAATTGTGCATATAGCAAAAAGCAGTAGATTTAGACGACTCATGTTAAAAATTACCTTCGATGTACATAGATAGACAAGACTAGCAAAATGCGCCACAGAAAACACGCCCAGTTCTTCAGTGTACTCCACCACCCTATGTGGGCCACAGGAAGCCGGAAGCGATAAAAAACATTTATTCACGTCAGAGGAACGCATGACAAATCATTATGGCAAATTATACGTGGTTGCCACGCCAATTGGTAATTTAGCAGATTTTAGTTTTAGGGCCGTTGACATTTTAAAGCAAGTCGATTACATCGCGGCTGAAGACACCCGCCATGTACGGGTTTTGTTGCAGCATTACGGCATTACTAACAAGCTACTCGCTTTACATCAGCATAATGAAGAACAAGCAGCACCAGGATTATTGGAAAAGCTACAACAAGGCTTGTCGATTGCGTTAGTCTCCGATGC
>JABFRM010000116.1 GCA_013141155.1 Methylococcaceae bacterium
TAAGCAAAAAATCCTTAAAACCGGTTTGACCGTGCCGGAACTGGTCCGGACAGCTTGGGCTTCGGCAGCATCTTACCGTGGCACCGATATGCGCGGCGGTGCCAATGGCGCGCGTGTACGCCTCGAACCCGCAAAAGACTGGCCGGTTAACACGCCCGCAGAACTGACCAAGGTGCTTACGGAGTTAGAGGGCATTCAAAGCGACTTTAATCGGGCGCAGGCGAAAGGCAAAAAAGTGTCGTTGGCTGACCTGATTGTATTAGGCGGTGTTGCTGCGGTGGAGCAGGCTGCAAAGACCGCTGGTCACGCGGTGAAAGTACCCTTCACACCAGGCCGCATGGATGCTTCACCGGCGCAAACCGATGTCAATGCTTATGCTGTACTTGAGCCAAAAGCCGATGCCTTCCGTAATTACTACGGTGAAGGCAACCAGCTATCTCCGACGGAGATGTTGGTGGATCGTGCGAACATGCTGACTTTAACCGTCCCTGAAATGACTGCTTTGGTTGGCGGCATGCGCGTATTAGACGCCAATGCAGCGGATTCCAAGCTAGGGGTTTTAACCAGTACACCGGGCACTTTGAGTAACGACTTCTTCACCAACTTGCTCGACATGTCTACAAATTGGCAGAAATCTGCCAAGACTGAAGGCATCTACGAAGGCATAGACCGTAAGACGGGGAAACTCAAATGGACCGCTACCCCAGTCGATCTGATTTTCGGGTCGCACTCTGAACTTCGGGCCATTGCGGAAGTTTACGCTGCTGAAGATGGCAGACAGAAATTTGTGGCTGACTTTGTAAATGCTTGGAACAAGGTGATGATGCTTGACCGCTTCGACCTAAAATAACCATTGTGAAGGGTTGAACGTTCCTCGGAAAGCCTTGTAACTGTAATGGTTACAAGGCTTTCTTTAGTTTATGGGTTTAAACAAGTGAAGAAAGTTCTCGACTACGAAGGATTATTGCTTAGCCCAACACGATCAACACCTGATGCACTTGTCCGTCATCCCTTAAGTTAATGCTGTTGCCCTGCAACTGCCGTTCCCCATCCAGTTCTATGAAAGCAACACCACGAGATACGCCCTGCGGATTTTCAACCCTAATATCATAGCGGCTATTGCCGTGCTGATAAGTGATGCTGTAATTGCGCCAGGCTTTCGGGATACAGGGATTAAAAATCAACTGGTCAGCTTGCACTTTTAGCCCTAAAATCCATTCCAGTCCGGCGCGGTAATACCAGCCAGCCGCGCCGGTGTACCAAGTCCAGCCGCCACGGCGGGTGTGCGGCGCTTCGGCATAGATGTCCGCCGCCAGCACATACGGTTCAACCTTATAAGCATAAAGGCCAGCGCGGGTGGTGGTGCGGTTGATGGGATTGAGCATCCTGAGCAGTTCCGCCGCTTGGTCACCTTCGCCCAGCATGGCATAGGCAATGACCGACCAGATTGCCGCGTGGGTATATTGACCGCCGTTTTCCCGCACACCGGGGGGATAGCTTTTGATATAACCGGGGTCGTGTTCGGTCTTGTCGAAGGGCGGCGTGAAAAGCAATAGTAAGCCATCGCCGTGTTTAATCAGATATTCCTGTACTGAGTTCATCGCACGGTGTGCGCGTTCGCTGTTCGCTGCACCGGAGATCACCGCCCAGCTTTGGGCAATCGAATCAATGCGGCATTCAGCGTTGCTGGCAGAACCCAGTGGCGTGCCGTCATCAAAATACGCACGGCGATACCAAGCGCCGTCCCATGCTTCGGCTTCCACGGCGGCTTTTAGTTGGGTGACATGGGCGCGCCAGCAGGCGGCATGTCCGCTATCACCACGGTTTTCGGCGACTTGGGCAAATTCGGTGAGCGTGGCGATCAGAAACCACGCCAACCAAACGCTCTCCCCTTTGCCTTGGTTGCCCACGCGGTTCATGCCGTCATTCCAGTCACCGCTGCCCATCAATGGCAAACCGTGTATGCCCACGGACAAGCTTAAGTCCAGCGCCCGTGCGCAGTGTTCAAACAAACTGGCTGGCAGGGCAGATGACGTTGGTTGGTAATAAGCATCATCTTGTCCTGCTGCCAGCGTAGCACCTTCCAGAAAAGTGATTGGCTCATTCAGTACCCCGGTATCACCCGTCACCTTCAAGTAATGCGCCACTACATAAGGCAACCAAATCCGGTCATCAGAAAAGCGCGTCCGTACACCCCGCCCCGTGGGCGGATGCCACCAATGCTGCACATCACCCTCACCAAACTGCCGCCCTGCAGCACGTAGTAGGTGAGCGCGGGTCAGGTCGGGTCTGGCAACGGTCAGCGCCATGCTATCTTGCAATTGATCCCGAAAGCCAAAAGCGCCGCCGACTTGATAAAACCCCGCCCGTGCCCACATACGGCAACTGAGGGTTTGGTACAGCAACCAACCATTTAACAACAGGTCAAGTTCCCGATCTGGGGTTGTTACTTGCACTTTGCCCAGTACGTTGTCCCAAGATTGCTTCACTTTGGTCAATGTCATTGCAGGTTCGGTTGCCCGATAGCGCTCGATTAATTCTCTGGCGTGGGTTCGATCATGACCTTGCCCCAATAAAAACACAATTTCGATGCTTTCATTCTCTTCAAGGGTTATCGACGTTTTCAGCGCGGCGCAAGGGTCTAGCCCTGCACCAACGCGGCTTTTCAAACCTTTGCGGCTCAGCAAGCCCAATGGTGCATTCAAGCTGCCATTGCGACCAATGAATTCCGCACGGTTGGCCGTCCAACCTGTTTGTTGACCACTCATATCGGCGAAGGCGATACGTTCACCAAACTCCACGTCCCAAGGATTGTAAGCGAACAACGCATTTGTTTCCTGATCTCGTTCAGTAATAATGTGCGTGGCGGTGACACTGCGCGAAGCACCTAAAACCCATTCCAAGTATGCCGCGATAGTGAGTTTACGCGGTCTATTGCTGCTATTGGTCAAGGTCAACACTGAAATTTTGACTGGATCGTCTGGGCTGACGAATTGCAACAGCTCGCTGTGAATCCCATGCGAAGCATGTTCAAAACGGCTGTAGCCTTGCCCGTGGCGAATGATATAGTGGGCATGGTCAATGCGAATCGGCAGGGCGGTCGGTGTCCACAGCTCGTTGGTCTCGTCGTCACGGATATAGAAGACTTCCCCCGGCGTGTCACTGATCGGATCGTTCGACCAAGGCGTTAGCTGGTTTTCACGGCTATTGCCATTCCAAGTGCAGCCACTGCCAGATTCTGAAACGATAAACCCAAACTCGGCATTGGCAATCACATTCACCCACGGGGTGGGTGTCCAATTGCCGTTGTCGAGGATGATCACATATTCACGTCCGTTATCGCCAAAGCCGCCCAGACCGTTGAATAATTCCAGCTCAGGTAGGGTTAATTTGGGTGTATCGACAATGGGCGAGGGCAAGGCTTTGGGTGCGACGAAAAGGCTGGTAGGTCGTGGATGCCGCAACAGTTGTTCCGCTAATGTGCCGCGTTTGCTGACTACAATCACCCGCGCGACCGTTTGCAGCAATAACCGTTGTTCTGGGGCAAGCTGCTCGCCACGTAGGACAAAAATAGCTCCCTGACCCGCTTGTTCTTGGTGGGAGGAGAGTGCTTGGTTTTCACGCACCATACCTTCCAATAGTGTCTGCAAGTCCCCCGCATAAGACAGCTCTTTTTCGTTCAGGATAATCAAATCGACCGTAAAGCCTTTCATGCGCCAGTATTCGTGGGCACGCAGCAATTGCTCGACAATGCTACGGTCTTCAGGCTCGGTAATACGCAGCAACACGATGGGACGGTCGCCCGAAATGCCCAACCGCCATAATCCGGTGACATTTAGGCTGTTGGTCTGCATCAATTTATTAGACGGACGCAACCAAGGATCGGCATACAACAAGCGGCTGGCAAGGTCTTGGAACAATTGCGCTTCGTCCGGCAACGTACGCAAATGCCGCAATTGCACTTGGGCATGTGTCCAAGCGAGGGCGGATACGCGCTCCCAAGTGCTTGGATTGTGGTATTTATCCGTCAGTTCCACCACTGATGCGCGGCTGGCGGCAACCAAGGTGGTGAAAGTCAAATGCTCAGTGGCACCGGGGGCAATGCTGACCCTCGTCCGCAAACTGAAGATCGGGTCTAGTACATTGCCGACGGTATTGGTGAGCGCACGACCATCTAACAATGCCATCGGCTCACGCAGCGTTTGTCCACGTCCGACAAAACGCGCGCGGTCTGTTTCATATTGCAGACCCTCACTGGTTTTCGCGCCTGCCAGCACATGCGCTGCCCATATTTTTGGATCGTTTTCAGACCGTGGTCGCCGCTAGGCGATCATGCTGTGTGTTT
>JABFRM010000260.1 GCA_013141155.1 Methylococcaceae bacterium
ATTTTATATGTTAGGATAGGTTTGTGCTATAAGCTTATTTCGATCTTAGTGCATTGCGCCACCCATCTCGTTTGCTTTAATGATAGTCACCAATTGCTAATAAACTATTCAAATTAAAAACTGGAGAACAAACATGAAAATAACACGTTTAAACGTTATGCTATCACTTGGCTTGGCATTTAACGTACAGGCTACAAACGCAAGTCTTATTGATTTCGGCGGATATTTGAGGGACACTTCATCGGGATTGGAATGGCTGGACGTCACTACAACCTTAGGACAATCGTATAATCAGGTTTTAATGCTCACCAGTACCGCTTTGGCAGGATGGCGCTATGCGACAGGGGATGAGTACAATGCGTTAGTTTCAAATTATACGGGTCAGTCCATAAGCACTTATGGCACCAATACGCTTTTTTATGGTTACGATACAGTTCCAAGTCACGTAAGTATATATTCACTGATGCAGGAGCTAGGCGTGACAGAAAACTTTTTTAATCCAGGTGCCTTAGACCCTACCTTTTATGACGGTACCTTCGGGCTAATTGGTGATGTAAGTTCAGGTTTGCCTTATCTTGCTGCAATGCAATCAGACATTCTTCCGGGTGGGGTTGCCGGCGGCGTTTATTCCGAACGCTCCACTGCCCATCTTATGACGTTATTACCCGATGCCAGCACTTACAGTGGTGGGGCTTACGGTAGTGCTTTCGGCAGTTTTTTAGTTCGCCCCGTTCCAGTGCCTGCTAGCTTACCTTTGTTGCTATCTGGTTTAATAGGGCTGGGCATGATGCGTAGAAAAAAATTGCTTACCACGGGTAAAGGCTAATTGTAGAAAGAGTGTTCTAAAAATGCCCCCTAACCCTTCTCTGCCAAGAAGCATGAATATCTGCATAAGTATAGTTATCCGTCATTCCGGCTTACATGCCGGAATGATCTGCTTTAAAACTTGTGCAGATACTGATGACCAAGAAAGTAAAGTGAATATATACAAAAAAGTGGTTTATTGATTTGGAATAGGCGGCGGTTGTAAGGGGAAAATACTGTCGAGATCAGCGATTTTTTCTGCTGGCATCCAGTCTACTAATGGCTGATGCCAACACAAGGTGGCGCGATTAATCTCACCGTGTTGAATTTTTTGCTTAAGGGTGGCAAGATCAAATGGCCCCGTTTTTTCGCCATTAACGGCAACGTAAAATTGCCGTTGCTGTGGAATAGGGGGCGGCGCATCGGGGGTTTTTGCGCCAGGCACATTTAAGCCTTTGCTGAGTTCATTTGCCACGGCAATGCCCAAGCCCATTTCAAGCCCTGCAGAAGCGACAGCCGGATTGGATGCCGCCGCTTCGATGGCAGCACCTGCTTGGTAGCGCAAATAGTCGTTGAGATTGCCGACGATGCCCATGCTGGTGCGTTTATCTAAAGCTTTTTCGACCTCTTCAGGTAAAGAGATATTCTCAACCAACAGGTTACTCAGTTCTAAACCGTATTCCAGAAACTCTGGGGTGATTTTAGCGCTGATAAAAGTGCTGAGGTCATCATAGTTAGCGGCTAAATCCAAGATGGGAATGCCCGACTCAGCGAGAATGGAACTGAAGCGTGAGATAATTTGATTGCGTAATTGATCGCTGATTTCGCCGGTTACAAAATGCCCGTTGGTGCCGACGATTTCTTTGCTGAACAGGGTAGGATCTTTAATGCGGATGGCGTAGGTGCCAAAGGCTCTTAGGCGCACGGCACTAAATTCTTTATCCCGCAGCATGACTGGATTTTTAGTCCCCCATTTTAGATCGGTAAAACGGCGCATATTGAAAAAGTACACTTCCGCTTTAAACGGGCTGTCAAAGCCATGCGGCCAGCTTTCCAAAGTGGTCAGCAATGGCATATTGTTGGTTTCAAGCTGATATAAGCCTGGCTCATAAATGTCTGCAATCCGCCCTTCATTCACCAAAATGGCGACTTGCGATTCGCGCACCGTCAACATTGCGCCGTATTTGATGGCATTGCCGTAGCGCTCAAAGCGATACACCATGGTGTCACTGGAATCATCTGTCCATTCAATAACGTCAACAAACTCGCCTAAAATTCTGTCAAATAAACCCATGCTGATGCTCCTGATTAAGCTTGGTTGGCGGCGTTTTTAGCCGTCGCCGCTGCTAAAGTTTTACGCAGCGCGGCTTCGCATTCCTGCAATTGCGTAACCGCTTCGGAACGGGCTTTTTTGCCTGCATCGGCAATTTGCAGGCTTTCTTCGATGGTGCTGATTAATAACTGATTGGCGGATTTAATGGTTTCGATATCGAATACGCCGCGTTCAATTTGTTTACGCGTTTCAGCATTGGCTTGTTTTAAGGTTTCCGCGTTGCTTTGTAATAAATCATTGGTCAAATCAGTGGCCGCTTTCACGGTATCTGCGGCTTGTGCGGAACGGTAAATGGTGACTGCCGTCGCCAGTTGTTGCCGCCATAAGGGGACGGTGTTGACGATGGTGGAATTAATCTTATTGACCAAGCCCTTATCGTTTTCCTGTACCAAGCGGATACTGGGCAAACTTTGCATGGCCACTTGCCTCGTTAAACGCAAATCATGGACGCGGCGCTCTAAATCATCCCGCGCTGCGCGTAAGTCGCGTAATTCTTGCGAGGTGATCACTTCGGTACTGCTTTCCGCCAGCTTGGCTTTTTCAGGAATGGTGTCGTTATCCAATTGTTTAAGTTTTTCATCCCCAGCGGTGATGTATTGTTCCAGGGTGTGATAATAATCCAAATTAGCCGCGTACAGTCTATCTAAGGCAGTGATGTCAGTAAGTAAGGTGGTTTTATGGATTTCCAGTTTATCGGTGATACCGTCAATTTGTTTGCGCACTTCTTCATACTGTTGCATAAATTTGACGATGGGCTTGGCTTTACCCAGCAGGCGGTCGAAAAAACCAGGTTTTTGGTTAGGATCAAGGCCATCAACATCAAAACCGCGTAGAGTCGCCACCATCTCGCTTAAGTCATTACCGGCAGGGCCGATCTCTTTGTTTTTGACACCGTCGAGCATTTTGTCGGAAATGGCGGAGAGCTGTTCCTGCGCTTTACTGCCGAAAAACATAATGGTTTTGGTGTCGCCGATGTTTATTTCTGTGAGCAATTGACCGATTTTGATTTGTTCGGGGGTGAGTGGCGGCGCGGTCTTAATTTCAGCTTGCACAACCGGCGTGACCGTATTCAGGCTGGGGGCTTGCAAGACTGGTGGTGTCTGGGTTGCGACAGCAACAGTTGGTGCAGCTTCAGGGGTTATGGTTTTAATGGGGTTTTCTTCATTCATATTCTATGCCTCTGTATAGTAGGTAGTTGGGTAGGGAGTAGGTGGGTTCAATCCCTCTCTTTGGAAAAGGGGGATTGAGAGGGGGTATGAATAATTAAACAACACCTTCATTTTTAAGCTGGGTCGCCAAGACTTCCATTTGTACATCCAAATCAAACAAATCTTCTTCTAATAATTTTTCTTTTTGTTCTTTAAACACGGTTTCGATGCTATCCAACACATTCCGAAAGTTTTGTTCTAAATCACTGGTCAACACCGCCTGTTGATGGGTGCTGGCATAACCTGCCGTCACTTTGCTGGCGCCTTCCAGATACACTAATAAAAATTTGCGGGTACGCCTAATCGCGGCAGGATTGGCCTCAAGTTCCACCAAAATATTTCTGGCAGTGTCGCAAATACGGTCGATGCGTTTGTTAAATTCGCTATTACGGATTTGGTTATTGGCGGTTTCGATGCTGAAGATAACTTTTTCCGCTTGATCAATGGTTTGGGTGATTTCTTCGGTGGTATAGCCATGTCCGCCTAAGATGGATTTTTCAGTGCGCGGATCGAAGCCATAATTTAAATACATGCCCAGCAGCGCACCACCACCAAAAGCCAGCGAAACTAAGAAAGTATTGTGTGCGCCTAACCAGGCGATGATAAATGTGGCCAGTGCAACAATAAACGCCGCTAGGGTTTTTAATGGCCATTTTGGTGCGCGCGTTACTCGCTTAGCTTCATAGGCCATTTCTGCAATCAAGCCGTTTTGTAATAACTTTGCAGCGAGTAAAAATAAGGCATAGCCCCCCGCATTAATGATGATCCCAAGTAAATTGCCCTTACTAAATGCCGCAATCGTCGCCGGTATACACGCAAAAGGCAATATAGTCAGCAATAAGCCGTTGCTGCTAAACCAGGGCTTGGATTTTTTGACAAAGCGCTGTGGCGTCCGTTGTGCGTTGGGGGTATTCATGTTAAACCTCGTTGCTCGCGTTAGTCATCACAGGGTCATATTGGCTTGCACCGGCATCGGTTCCGCTTTGCTCATTGACTGGCAAGTGGCTAGGCCTATGGTGGTCATTAACAAAATTAAACCAAGAAACTTTCTAAGTAGTTTAGGCATAGGTGATCCTTTTAAAAAAGTGCGTTGTGTGGCGACGTTACGGAGCATTTTAGCATTCTTGTTTGGTACCCTATAACAACAGATGTTAGATAAAAAAATATTTTTCTAAAAATAGCTTATGATAAAAACGTTGCAATAGCATTATATGCTGCAAATTTGGTATAAACCCCGCAAATTTGGTATGAAATCCTACGATTTTTGCGGGGTATTGTATGCTGTCCAAGTAGCATGGGTGCTTTGGCAGCCTAGGAAAATCGGGCGTTATTTATTTTAAATAATATTGGCATGATTGGTGCATAAGTATTTTCGTAGTACGAAGTCCTTTCAATAAATATTTAGTAGCGTCCTTAACCAAAATGAAATATATGCTTTGTTTGCATTGTTTCATTTGTAATCCATAACCTTGATGAGAGAAAGATCATGAGTTTACCTATTTTGTTTTCCAAAACCTTAACACCGATAGCTACTGCATTGGTAACCCTTGCCGTGTGTAATACACCGGTATTGGCGGACACCAGCACTGCACCTTATATTTTAAAAGCGGTCAATTACACGACCGCTATTCCGGTTACGCCTCAGCCATATCTGATGCCGTATGGTTATAACGATACCGCCAGAGCTAAATCACAAGTGGTTATGGCGGGGATTTCACCTTCTGTAATAGATGAAAACGATACCTCGTTTGAAATTTTGGCATTAGTTCGCCCAGGTGCCACGGCGTTGCAAAATGTGACCTTTGGTCAAGGTCAAAATGGTAACCCTTTGTTCAACTATACGTTAAAGCATATTAATACGCTTAAAAATGGCGATCAATTCTGGAAAGCCACCTATGAATTTCAAGCGGGCGCGTTTAATGGGTTTAATAAAGGGATCGTGCCAATCAGATGGGGTACAGGCAAAGATCAATTTACGATCCAAACGGCCGATATCAGCTCAGGTGTTACAACAGGTGGTAATGGAGTTCCTGGCAACCCGTTTCCTTTGCTGAGCTTTGGTAATTTCCCCAGCAAAACAGCGTTTCTGGATACCACTAAAAACGATATTTTGAGCTATAACAAGACCAAACGCGTGGTGCCGCAAATCCTTATGGCGGGTGTATCACCTGCGGTTGTGGATATCACCGACACCTCGTTTGATGTGGTCACCATTTTGCGTCCAGGTTTGGTGCCTGTTCAGGATGTGATACTGAAACAAAGCGGAAACAACTTATTTGGTATTAATTTGGAAAAGAAAAAAGTCCTTAACAACGGCGATGAAGTTTGGGTGGCTAATTTTCCTTTTGCAGCAGGCACTTATGGTACAACAACTATTCCGGTGGTTTGGGGGACGAGTAACGATGATTATAGCCTGCAAATTACGGATGTTGCACAGCAAAGCTCCACTGCGTATCCTGATTTAAGGGCCGGTGTTTTTGCGGCGCAAGATAAGAAATAAATTGCCCTGCTGATAGTTAAGTAACAAAAAGCTCTTGCATCATTGGCATTCGCTACGTTTCTGTGGCGCAAGGATGCAGGAGCCATTGCTTAAGCGGCACGGGTTTTATAGCCCGCTCTGTTTGATTGCGATATTGTGGTTGCTGCGGGTATTCTGGATAATCTTGTTACCCCAATAAATGTTTAACCGCTTCACGTTCCTCTTTCAATTCATTTTCACTCGCTTTCATTCGTTCTGCGCTGAATTTATTAATCGTCAGCCCTTGCACAATACTGACTTTTCCATTCTCGATGGTTACAGGGAAGGAGTACACTAAGCCTTTTTTAATGCCATAACTGCCGTCACTACGCACGCCCATGCTCACCCAATCGCCTGCTTCAGTACCTTGCACCCAATTGCGCATCTGATCTAACGCTGCATGTGCCGCCGAGCCTGCGCTTGATTGCCCGCGGGCTTTAATAATAGCAGTGCCGCGATCTTGAACGGTGGGAATAAATTGTTGCTCAAACCAGCGCTGATCGACAAGTGATAGGGCATCTTGACCTTTGACTTTGGTATGATGCAGATCAGGGTATTGGCTAGTGGAATGGTTGCCCCAAATAATCATATTTTTAACATCTAAGGGCAGTACGCCACATTTTTCGGCTAATTGCGCCAAGCCGCGATTATGGTCTAATCTTGACATCGCGGAAAAGTTTTCTGGTTTTAAATCAGGCGCATTGTGCATGGCTATTAAAGCGTTGGTATTGGCGGGATTGCCAGTGACCAAAATTTTCACATCCCGCCTAGCGACAGCATTCAGTGCCTTACCTTGATGTGCAAAAATATTGGCATTATCGGCTAATAAGTCGCGTCGTTCCATGCCTGGGCCTCTTGGTTTTGCACCGATTAAAAAGGCGAAATCCACATTTTTGAACGCTACCATAGGATCGTCGGTTATTTCAATACGATGCAGCAATGGCGAAGCGCAGTCGTTTAACTCCATAATAATCCCTTTTAAAGCATCCATGGCGCTTGGGATTTCGAGTAAATGTAAAATAACCGGTTGGTCATTGCCTAAAAAATTCCCCGCAGCAAGGCGAAATAAAAGTTGATAACTGATTTGTCCGGCTGCGCCTGTTACTGCAACATCAATCGGTGTTTTCATGGGATTCCTGGTTGGTTTCGTTATCAAACGGTTAGTCTTTAAATATTTGCTAACAATACCATTTTTTAAGCCTAGTTGCCAAAAGCAGTGTGCGTAGTTGGCTGTCTAAATTGCGTATATCAGCTATAATGCCCGCATTATTAACCTGCTATAGCAAGCTGAGCTACTGATAAGGAACTGTTAAGCTAATGAAAAAATTGTTATTCCAATTTGATACTGATCAGCATCCCGCTGTTTTTGATACCGTAGTTGCTTATGATGGGGGTGCGGACCATGTTGCGGGTTATGGCAGTGTCACGCCTGAAAATGTTGGCGGTTTAGTGGATGGTGCTATTTTTACGCGCGCGCCGAAAGACAAAAAAAATACTGCAATCTTCATTGGCGGTAGCAATGCTTTGGCGGGTCAGGCACTGTTATGGGCGGTGCAAAAGCATTTCTTTATGGGTTTTCAGGTGTCAGTCATGCTCGATTGCAATGGTTGTAATACCACCGCAGCGGCTGGTGTAGCTAAATTAGCCACGAGTGGCGTGTTAGCCGGTAAAAAAGCCGTGGTATTGGGTGGCACAGGCCCTGTAGGTCAGCGTGCGGCGGTGATGTTGGCATTGGAGGGGGCGGAAGTTACTTTAACGTCAAGGCAACTTAGCAGCGCCCAAGCCGCTTGTGATGCTATGCAAACACGCTTTGGTGTGTCTTTGAAGGCGCAAGCCGCCGTTGATTGTGATGCACGCGGCGAGGCGATTAACCAGGCACAGATTGTATTTGCAACGGGTGCGGCAGGCGTAGAGCTATTAAAACCTGAGCATTGGGTAAATAACACGACTATCGAAATGATGGCGGATGCCAATGCCACGCCGCCGCTGGGCATCGGTGGTGCGGATATGATGGATAAAGGGACGGAACGACACGGAAAAATTGTCTGGGGTGCGATTGGTTTTGGTACGCTTAAATTAGCTTTGCACCGTGCGTGTATTGCCAAATTATTTGAAGACAATAAACAAGTTTTTGATGCGGAGGCCATTTTCGCACTCGCTAAAACGATGGCCTAGTAATATATCCCCTCTCCCTGTGGGGAAAGGGGGTTTAATCTGCGTGGTTTACTTAATGATCCTAACAATTGCATGACATTTTCTGTGTCTCCTCCTCTTATTAAGGCCGACCCTCGTCAACAAGCCCTACGAATTTTTCTGGCAGGCGTGGCTGCGGCTGATCCTTATCAAGCAGTTAAACGCTGCTTGCTGCAAGATTTTCGTTTAAATGCTTGGCCTAAAATACATCTTATCGCATTCGGTAAAGCCGCGTGTGCGATGGCAGATGCGGCGCAAGCGGTTATTCCCAGCGTGTTATTGGCAGGCACCAATATTGCCGTAACCAATTATGAAAATGTTCGTGCAGTGAATCAATTTGAGGTCATAGGGGCAGGGCATCCGTTACCCGATATGGCGGGGCAACAGGCAGCGCAGCGCATTGCCGACAAAGTGGCGACGGCGCTGCAGGGTGAATTGGTGTTGGTCTTAGTTTCTGGCGGCGGTTCAGCCTTATTGCCCGCGCCACATCCGCCACTGACCTTGGCGGATAAAAGCCAAACTACCGCGTTATTATTGGCGTGTGGGGCGACGATTAATGAAATCAATTGTGTGCGTAAACATCTGTCCACCTTAAAGGGGGGTGGTTTAGCGCGATTAGCGGCCCCTGCACAGCTACATGCGCTGATTTTGTCGGATGTGCTGGGTGATGATATAAGCGCCATCGCCAGTGGCCCTACGGTTCCCGATAACACTACTTTTGCCGATGCTATTGCGATATTAAAGGCTAAAGCAATAGAGAATAAAATTCCTGTTAGTGTGCAGGCTTTGTTGAACAAAGGCTGTGCAGGGGACATTTTAGAAACCCCAAAATCTGATGATCCGCTGTTTAACACTACTGGTTATACCTTGATCGGCAGTAATACAATGAGTGTACGTGCCGCTATAAAAGCCGCTCAAGCAGAACAGTTTGACGTGCAGCTATACAGCGAAAACCTGCAAGGTGAAGCGCGTGAAGAGGCAACAAAATTAGCCCAACACGCGAAACAATTGCTGCAAGCAGGTTTAACTCGACCTGCCGCACTAATCGCTGGTGGTGAAACCACCGTATCATTAAAAGGCACCGGTCGTGGTGGGCGTAACCAAGAGTTTGCGCTGGCTTTTGCGCTGGCGGCAGAACGCTGTGCATTGCCACCGTGCTGGACTTTTCTCAGTGGCGGCACCGATGGGCGCGATGGACCCACTGATGCGGCGGGTGGATTGGTTGATGGCTTGACCTTGGTGCGTTTGCGGGCCGCAGGCGGTAATGCGCAGGCGCTGCTGGATAACAATGATTCTCACGCTGCACTACAACAGTCCCACGATCTACTGAATACCGGTGCGACAGGGACGAATGTTGCGGATTTGCAAGTTTTATTGCTTCAACCATGAGTGCCATAGGGCGTTGGAGGAAGGGTACTGTCAAACAGTGTGATTAACATAACAAAATACTTTAAAGTCAAGTAATTAAAAAATTAATCTCTGTATGATAGCATCATCAACTGAGGGCTTGCCCGCAGTTGATTTTACCTCAATGGATGCGATTATGAGAACTTTAACAACAAAAGCTAACAAACAGAATTTAATCAACGTAGTATGATTGACATTGCTTATGTAGCCCCTAAGTCAGAATTGTTTACGGTTTTGGGCTATTGTTATCAAAGGCACTGATGCCGGTTTTTTACGGCTTAATATTGTTGCGATTAATCACGTTTAAAAATGCGGCTTCGTCCATTACAGTGACCCCTAATGCCTCGGCCTCGGCTAGTTTAGAGCCGGCATTTTCCCCTGCCACCACGCAAGTGGTTTTTTTAGAAACCGATCCAGCCACTTTAGCGCCTAAGCCTTCTAATAAAGCTTTGGCTTCTGGGCGGGGCATAGTTAGGGTGCCGGTTAAAACCCAGGTTTGACCAAATAATACTGGCGTTTGATCAGCGGCAGTGGCTTCAGCAGCTTCTAAAATAACACCTGCGCCAAGAATGGCGTTAATAATCGAACGGTTGTGGGGTTCTTTAAAAAAATTAACGACGTTTTTAGACATCACCAGCCCGACATTGGGAATGTTTACTTTAAAGGTGATTAAGTTCGCATCGCTGAAGTCGGCAGGCATCGCATCGACCACCACCAGTAACGCATCCAGGCTTTTGTATGCCTGCGCAATGTTTTTTGCGCCTTCTTCCCCTACACCGTGAATGCCGAGAGCGCCGAGAAAGGTTGCAAATTTGGTTACTTTTGTGGCAGCAATGGAGTCAATGACGTTTTGGGCGCTTTTCTCCCCACAGCCTTCCAGATTGGCAATATCACTGACTTTTAAGGTATAGAGATCGGCAATGGTTTTGACGATGCCAAGGCCATACAGCAGCTCAATCAGTTTAGGGCCAAGATTTTGAATGTTCATGAACCTGCGCGACGCATAATGGCGAATGCGTTCCGCACTTTGCGCGGCACAGAGTAAACCGTTGGTACACGCATAAGCCACTTGCCCTGCAATGCGTTCAACTTCAGCCGCACAGACGGGGCAATGTTTAGGCATGATAATCGGTGTTTGCATAGTGCCGGGTTGCGCGACTTTCACGACTTTAGGGATGACATCCCCGGCACGTTCTATAACAACAGTGTCGCCAATATGCAGCCCGAGTCGCTCGACTTCATCCATATTATGCAAGGTGGCATTGCTGACGGTTACCCCCCCTACAAAAACGGGTTCTAATCGTGCTACTGGTGTTAAAACACCGGTGCGACCCACCTGAAAATCAACCTCTAGCAATTGGGTCGTCACTTGTTCGGCCGGAAATTTTCGGGCAATCGCCCATTTCGGATGATGCGCAGTGAAACCTAGGTTGGCTTGCTGTTCCAGTAAATCCAGTTTATACACAATACCGTCGATTTCCATCGGCAGGTTTGCCCGTTGCTGTGCCATCGTGGCATAATTTTTTTCCAAGGCGTTTAAACTCGCCGCAAACGCGGTGCAATGCGGATTTTGCTTAAAGCCTAATGTTTGCAGATAAACCATGATGTCTGAGTGCTTGCTAAAGCGTTGTTCATTAGAATAATCGCCAATGCCATAGGGAATAAATTGCAAATCCCGCTCGGCGGCGATTTTCGGATTCATTTGCCGCACGGTTCCGGCAACGGCATTTCTGGGATTTACAAATAGCTTACTGCCATTTTGCGCACTTAAACGATTCAGTTTCTCAAACGCGAGTTTGGGCATAAATACTTCGCCGCGTACATTTAGAATGTCGGGAGGATTGGTCGTTACCAATTTAATCGGCACGGATTGAATGGTTTTGATGTTGTGGGTGACATCTTCCCCCACCTGACCATCACCACGGGTTGCGGCATAGACAAGAATGCCTTTATGATAATGGATAGCAATCGCTAAACCATCTAATTTTGGTTCGCTATACAGGGTCAGTTCATTGAGGTTTACAGCCAATTCTTTTGCGGCGCGCTCAAAAAACGCCACGGTTTCCGTCAGTGAAAAAGCGTTGTCGAGCGAGAGCATTTTGACGCGGTGGGTGATTTTACGAAATTCGTCAATGGGGTTGGCACCAACCCGTTGCGAGGGTGACTCGGGGGTAATAAGCGCCGGATTTTCAGCTTCCAGCGCTAATAATTGCCTAAAAGCCTGATCATATTCGGCATCCGACACTGTCGGGTTATCCAGAACATGATAGGCGGTGTTCCATTGGTTAATTTTTGCGACGAGATCGGAATAAGTGGTAGACATATTGATTGAGCGCTTTAGTAATGCACATTACACGTTACTGATTTTTTATAATCAAGTTACTCGCAGTGTGCCTCTATATAGGCTGCACAATGCGTTATTCATGATATCTGTAAGCTTTTTCGTATGGTTTTAAGGCTGGCTTCAGTCAGTAAATTACGTGCGGCATCCCACACATCACCCTCTAATTCCATAGCCAATAAATTAATCGTTCGTACTAAATCATCAAAAACGATAACCGGTTCAGGCAATTCTTGCGGTTGCATAAAGAAGGTAATACCAGGGGTATAAAACGCTTCTAAATTAGTGTCTGGAAATGTGCCTGGATTAATCATACTGGCAACGCAAAAATCAACCTTGCGTTCCATATCAAGCCGCTCATAAATTTTCACGCTGCCATATTGCAAGCCGACTGCGTTAAAAAAAGCATCCAAATCTGCACCATTAAAGCCTTGTTCAGTCTTGGATACAATGCTGAATTGCACCAGTCTCGGTAACTGTTGCTTAGCAGCGGCTTTATCTACGCTAGCAACGCTGTGGTCTAATATTGCATGGTGCTGTTGCATTGGCTTGGATTGTGGCGGTTGCACCGATTTAGGTTGCGACTGCTGCTTAGGCGGTGTTTCTTTTACAGCCTGCTCTTGATGTGCGGCATTGACTGGGTTTTTCTTATGGGGATGTGGGCGATTATCATCTAAGTCATCAAAATCATCAAAATCGTTTTCTAAACCCGCTTCGTAGCGAAATTTAGGGTAATCCGCTTCATTTTCAGATTCATCGGTTTTAGACGCCAATTTTAATTTAGCTTTACTGTCATCACGGAAAAATTCACTATCTATCTTAGGGCGTTGGCTTTTAAAATAACCCCAAAGCAACATTCCCATGATAATCATCAAACCCGTTGTAATTATTACTATTCTTAATAGTTCTTTATCCATTAATTTTCTGCCAAACTTAACGATTCTTCAATATCAACCGCTACCATTCGAGAAACGCCGGGTTCTTTCATGGTAACACCTGCCAACTGTTTTGCTATTTCCATCGTGGCTTTATTATGCGAAATATACAGGAACTGCACGGTTTCGGACATCTCCGCCACCATTTGCGAAAATCGACCGACATTCGCATCATCTAACGGTGCATCAACTTCATCCAACAAACAAAACGGCGCAGGATTCAGTTCAAATATTGCAAACACTAAAGCGACGGCCGTTAAAGCTTTTTCACCACCCGACAATAAGTGGATCGAACTGTTTCGTTTCCCTGGCGGCTGCGCTATGATATTAACACCCGCTTCTAATATGTCTTCATTGGTCAGTTCCAAGTAAGCCTTACCACCGCCGAATAGTTTGGGAAACTTTAATTGCAAACCGCTGTTTATTTTATCAAAGGTTTCTTTAAAACGTTGACGACTTTCTTTATCTATTTGATTGATTGCTTGGGTTAAGGTTTCCAGGGCAGTGATTAAATCAGCATGTTGCTCATTCAGAAAATTTAATCGCTCCGCTTGCGCTTGATACTCATTAATCGCCGTTAAGTTGATCGCCCCTAAATTAGTAATTTGTGCAGTCAATTTTTCAAGCCTTGCTTTCCAGACCGCTTCAGTCGCTTCTACATTTTGCACCAACGCTTGCAATACTACGGTAACGTCTGCCTCAAGTTCTTGTAGTTGTTCAGTAACCGTTTGCTGCCTGACATCACACTCTTGCTGCTCAAAACGAATTTTATCCAGTTGTTGTTTATGTTTTTCCAGCGCTTGTTGGAGTTTGACGTGTTTTTCAGCCCATTCAGTAACGCCTTGCTCCGTTTGCTGAACTAATTGCCGCTGTTCGCGTAGCTCTTGATCTAAACGTTGTTTTTTAAGCGTTAATGCTTCCAAATCTAAGCGTTCATCATCTAAAGGCAATAATAACGCCTGCAATTTTTGTTGTAATTGTGCATGACGTTCAACCGCTTGTTGATGCTGTAATTTTAACCGCTCAATCTGCTTGGTGGTTAAATTTTCTGAAGCTCTTAAGGATTCACGTTGCGCCAATTGTTGCTGTACATCACGACGCGCATCCTGTAGTGCCTGTTCCGCTGAGGCTTGTTGCTGCTGCAAAAGCTGCCTGGCTTGCTCTAATGTCTGCTGCTGCAACGTTAAACTTTCCAATGCCGTAGCCGCAGTGGTCAACGTCAGATCCGCCTGGCTTACAGTTTCGCTAATTTCCTGTGTTTCTGCCAGTGTATCATCAATTTCACCGCTAAGCTGTTGCAAACGATGGCTTTGTTGCTGCATTTTAGCGGCGCAAACTTGTAATTGTGACCGCTCATGGGCAGCCGCTGCGGCATGTGCTTTTTCCTGTTGCTGCAAAGTATCACGCTGCACTGCCGCCGATTTTAGGATTGCATCAATAGTTTCCAATTGCTCAATCAGTATCGTAATTTCAGCTTGTAATTCAGTTTGTTGCTGCTTTAATTGCCGCAATTGTTGCTCGCGCTGTAACACGCCATGTTTGGCATCTTTAGCCCGAATAACTTTGACCCACTGCGTTCCTAACCAGGTGCCATCGGGGGTAATGATCGACTCATGTGCTTGCAATTGCGGTAATAACGCTCTGGCACCGGCAATATCCGGCGCACAATAAATACCCGCCAACAAACTCTGTAAAGACCAAGGCGCCTTAATTTTAGGTAACAATGCCAGCAACGCAGGCTTATCCTTGGCATTTGCAGCAGACATTACTGAATTTAAGGGCGTTTCAAATAACGTCAATGATTGCTCGTTTAACTCGGCCAATCCCGGCAATAAATTATCCAACTCCGTTACGCATACCGCTTCCAAGCAATCGCCCAAGATAGTTTCCACCGCCGTTTCCCACCCAGCCTCAACTTCAATAAACTCGGCCAGACGTTGCCGGTCGCTAATTTGCATTTTTTTCAACCACGGCAACAACTTTTGATTATCCTTACCCATCGCATGTTGTTGCAACAATTCCAGCGAAGTGATTTTGCCCATTACCGTATGTAACGTGGCCTGATGGCTTTGTAGCAGTGCCTGCGATTCCTTACGCAAAGCTTGCTGTTGCTCAAGTTGTTGTAAAATTATGTGTAATTCTGCCTGTAACTCTGCTTGTTGCAGCTCAACTTGCTCCAGTTGTTCTTCCAACTGCAATTTTTCTTCCGCCAAACGGCTGTTTTTTAATTCATCGCGTTCTGTATGCAACTTATCCAACCGACTGTTTAATTGCCGATTTTGTTGCTCATATTGCGCGATTTTTACCCGCTGTACTTCTGCTTGCTCTTTATGCTTGGCATTTTCAGTACGATGCTGATCCCACTGTTGCTGCCAGCTTGCTTGTTGCTGCAATAGCTGTTGCTGCGTTGCTAAGCAACTGGTTTCCTGTTGTTTGGCACTGGCGATGGTGGTTTCAAGCAGCAATAATTCGCTGTTAATTTCTTCCAATCCCTCTTGATCAGCTTGCAATTCCTGCAAAGCTTGCGCAGAGTGTTGCTCTAAACGGGTTATTTCCAGCAGCGTCTGTTCATGATCTTTTTCATTATGCCGAATCGCCTGTTCTAATTGTCCAACCTCAGCAGAAACCTGATAAAAATGCCCTTGGCGCTGCTCATGTTCCGTTTGCAAAGTTTTATGCGCGGCGCGTTGCGTCAAAATAGTTTGCTCAACCGTTTTTGCCTCACTAAATACCTGATTATGTTCCGCTGCAACGGCTTGTAATTTTTGCTGTAATTGTGTGGAAGTTTGTTGATACGCATCCCAACGCATAGCGAGTAATTCTAATTTAGTGGTGCGTTCCTGCTGCTTTAACTGCGTATATTGCTCCGCCTTCGCTGCCTGCTTTTGTAAGCTGTTTAACTGTTTATCGACTTCATCACGCACATCAGTTAGGCGCTCCAAATTTTCACGGGTATTGCGCATGCGGGTTTCGGTTTCCTGCCGACGCTCTTTATATTTTGAAATACCCGCCGCTTCTTCGATATGAATCCGCAAATCTTCCGGTTTTGACTCCACCATGCGTGAAATCGTCCCCTGCTCGATAATAGCGTAACTCCTAGCACCCAATCCTGTGCCTAAAAATAAATCCGTGACATCTTTACGTCGACAGGTTTTACCATTAAACGCGTACACTGAGGAGCCGTCCCGGCTCACTTGGCGTTTAATCGAAATGGTGTCGTACTGGGCCAAAGCGCCGCCTAATTTTTGTACGGTATTATCAAAGACCAGCTCAACGGTTGCGGTACTCACCGGTTTTCTGCCGGAAGAGCCGTTAAAAATCACATCTGCCATACTACCGCCGCGCAAATGCTTGGCAGAACTCTCGCCCATAACCCAACGGATAGCGTCAATAATATTAGATTTACCGCAGCCATTCGGCCCTACAATAGCCGTCAAGTTACCATTAATCGGAATGGTGGTTGGATCAACAAATGATTTAAAACCCGAAAGTTTGATTTTTTCCAGTTGCATTACTGGTAGAATATCCCTTAAGTAAATGTCATAGTAACCGCCTATTATTCATGATATTGCCCTGAACTTCGACTTTTTTATTTTATTTTGAACTATTAACTAAAATGACTACCCAACCCAGCACCCATTTGGAAACCTTTCCTAACCCTCAACCTGGCCGTGATTTTACCATTCGTATCGA
Organism: Methylococcaceae bacterium; assembly: GCA_013141155.1. Classification (GTDB taxonomy): domain Bacteria; phylum Pseudomonadota; class Gammaproteobacteria; order Methylococcales; family Methylomonadaceae; genus SXIZ01. The sequence goes on from JABFRM010000260.1 coordinate 16,433, forward strand.
CATTCCAGAATTTACCTGTTTATGCCCCAAAACCGGACAACCGGATTTTGCAAAAATCCTGATTGAATATGTTCCAGCTCAGCAGTGCATTGAATTAAAAGCCTTAAAATTATATATGTGGACATTCCGCGAACGCGGCGCTTTTCATGAAGCGATTACCAACGAGATCCTTGACCATATCGTTAGCGCCATCAATCCCAATTTTATGCGCATTAGCGCGGAGTTTAACGTGCGTGGCGGCATTTATACGACGGTAATCGTGGAACATAAAGCCAAAAATTGGCAAGCACCACCTTTGGTAATGCTGCCTTAAGCTTTGGCGTGTCTAAAACCTATTATCAAGCCGATATTGCCGTCGCCTTAAAATACGATGGTCAAAATGCGCCCAAGGTAATCGCCAAAGGCGCTGGTTTTACTGCTGAGGCAATCTTAAAAATTGCCGAACAACATAACATCCCCTTACAAACCGACCCAGAAATGACTAAAATTCTGGCGCAAATTCCGCTCGGCGATGAAATTCCCCATGAGCTCTATGTGGCGGTTGCAGAAGTGATCGCTTTCGCCTATGGATTAAGCGGCAAAACCCCTGACAACACTTAATCATGAACTTAAAAGAAGCCCTAACTACCTTACCGCAATATATTTTGCCGCATCATGCCTTATCCAAACTCATGCGTTTTTTCACGCATTGTGAGAATAAAGCATTAAAAAATTTGCTTATCCAACAAATAATCAAGCATTACGGCGTGAACATGACTGAGGCTGCCGAGCCTGACATCAATACTTATGCCAGCTTTAACCATTTTTTTACCCGTGCCTTAAAGCCCGGCATCAGACCCATTGCCAGTGCTGCCAAAGCCGTAGTTTGTCCAGCAGATGGTGCCGTTAGCCAAGCTGGCATAATTACGGAGGGCACTATTTTTCAAGCCAAAGGTAAAAGTTTCACTGCTACGGAATTATTAGGCGGCGATGCCCACCGCGCCGAAGCGTTCAACAACGGGGCATACGCCACCATTTATCTATCGCCTAAAGATTATCACCGCCTGCACATGCCGCTCACCGGCACGTTAAAGGAAATGGTGCATATCCCAGGACGCTTATTCAGCGTCAATACCGCCACCACCAACAGCGTGCCAGGATTATTTGCCCGCAATGAACGCGTCGCGTGTATTTTTGAGACCGAAGCGGGGCCTATGGCGTTAATTTTAGTTGGGGCGATTTTTGTCTCCAGCATCGAAACGGTTTGGCAAGGCGTGGTAACACCGCCAAGCATCGCCACTGTCCGCAACTGGTTGTATGAAAATAACGCCCCCGTCTTACAAAAAGGTGAGGAAATGGGGCGATTTAATATGGGTTCCACGATTATCGTGTTGTTTGGCAATAATGCCGTGCGTTGGGTAGCTGATTTTAAAGCTGAGAAAACCGTAATATTAGGTGAAATGATCGGTGAACGGGTATGAGTTTTTAAGCGGAAATGTTTTAGATAACGGGATTTTTAACATCCCGCTTTGAAACGATTGCTAAACGTCGATCATTATTTTTTTCTTGACGCCACCACAATACAAATACAATCGCTGTTCCCAAAAATGCCATCATTCCGTCTGGCCCCCAAATAATGATGCCACCTAGTTGTTGATCCAACATCAATTGAATACCCCAATCACCATGCAATACATCATAGGCTTTATAAATTTGTTGATGGCTTAACGTGATAATGGCACCAATGATGGTGTTGGGAATAGTCACTGCCCATAAGATAATTAAACGTATGCCATAAGAGAGTCTGGCTGATTGTTGTCTTGGATCGCAAATCAACCACCAGAAAAAAAAACCGCTGATAATCATGGTGGCGTGCATACTATCGTGCAGTGGGCGGTCAAATACCGCTTGGTCATGTAAGTTCGGAATCTGCCAAATTAAGAGTGTGCCGATAAAGATGAGCGAAGCAATAGCTGGTTGACCTAAAAATAAATATAGGCCTTTCAGGATACGATTACGCATCAGTGGCGCTAAGATGCCGTGTCGAATAAGGCTGGGTAGGCCCTGTATTAAAGGAGCCAGCGGCATACTTAAAATAATGAACAAGGGGGCGATTGAACGGATTAACATGTGTTCAATCTGGTGCATGAATAAAAAATGGTCTGATAGTGGTTCTAAAGGGGATTGCAAGGCGATTATAAAGCTTAAAATACCCGCTAAAAACAGTCCGATTTGGAGGGCTGGAACGGGGCGGTTATGGTCTCGTCTTTTCGCGTGGCCGCGAAAATAAATAACCACTGTAAATAACAAGGGCAGTGCAATTTCGGGGGTATACACCCAGTTAAGCCAGATGGATTGGTTGGGATCAATCGGGACGTGAGCCTCGGTGATAGCTGGGGCTAATAATAAGCCGCTCAGTAAGCAGGCTAAACGAGAAATTTTCACGGTGGCGATAGTTTTGAGAGTGAATAAATATTTTTTATTCTAGCATGCCTCTTGTAGTGAAAAGCGACAAAGCGTATCGTTTACTTAAATTATGGGCTGCAACCCTGCAAAAAACGTAGGATACCCCGCAAAAAAGGTAGGATACCCCGCAAATTTGGGTAAAAAGTGTGGTGGACGTAACGAGTGCTTACAGAATAAATTCACGTTTCATGGGGTTTGAGTCGCATAGTCGTGTTTTGGCACGATTAGTGCTAATCATTTAATAACAACGCAATAGGGTTTGGTTAAAAGCAAGCTGCATAAAATTATGCGGTATTATTCAAGATTCAGCTTAAGGGGTTCTCAATGACAATTAAATCGTTCAATAATCTATCTTCAAAAGCAAGAGCCGTTAACTATGATGCAAGTGCGCCGCTTGCCGCTATCCCAGGTCTTCAGGTGCAGCAGGGAAGTCCGAGTTTGGCAAATGCCACCAATGAAGCGACTTTATATAGTTTTCTGCCGAATACCAATGGAGAAAATCTGTCAAAAATTGTTGATAATAACCAGCCGTTTTTATTTGCTTCAGATAATCAAGCCCTCGGTATTATTGTCAATGCGCCACTAGCCCTAGATGTCAGCGCGACATCTACCACGCAATTAACCGCTATGCCACAATTGGCGGTTAGCGTTTCAGCGCCGCCTGAAAAAGATATAACAGCACCGGTTTTATCGGCCGAAGGCACTTTAAATAATCGTATCAACGTATCGTTGACCGATAATTTACAAGTCGTGTTTAGCGAAAATATCCAGCTCAGCGATGGGGTGATTGAGCTGCACAATGCTGCCGATAATAGCTTAGTGGAGTCGTTTACAAACGGTGTGGGTTCCGAGGGCGGCGTGTTGACGACCTCTAAAGGCCGTGGAATAACGCTCAATCCGATTGCTGATTTATCGTTGGATACACGGTATTATTTGACTTTCTCTGACCATGTCATTAAGGATCTTGCCGGCAATGCTTTTGCGGGGATTGCCGATGCCCAAACGCTCGATTTCACGACCATAAAACCAGACATTGATGCCCCTAAGCTACTGCCGTTTAATGCGCAAAACAATGGCAATAATGTCGCCAAGACTATTGCAGTAGAGTTTAATGAACAGGTGTTGCTGGGCAGTGGCACTATTGAATTGCACCAAGCTACTGACGGCAGTTTGGTTGATACATTTAGCAACGGTGTGAGTGTAAACGGCAATATCATCAGGGTGTCTGGTTCCAAGATTAATATTGGCTTTAATCAGGATTTATCGCCTGCAACACAATATTATTTAACGTTTTCTGGCGATGCCGTCAGTGATGTTGCGGGCAATGCTTTTGCTGGAAGTGTTGATCCTAGTGCGTTTAATTTCACCACCCCTAGCCCTGATTTGAAAGCGCCGGTGTTGTATAATTTAAATCCTCAGGGAGTACCGGGTGGGATGGTTGTTGATTTCCCGTCAATCCCTTCAATGACCCCCATTCTGCCTATCCTTAACGATCAATACTTTGGCTTAACGCCAGTTAATAATCAAACAAATGTGTCGTTAACTGGCGATTTTACGCTGAGTTTTGACGAAAATGTGCAGTTAGGGGCTGGCGATATTGTTTTGCATAATGCCTCCGATGGCAGTGTGGTTGAAACCTTTACAAATGGCATTGGTTCAACGGGTGGTTATACGGCCACTTCGAAAACCTCGGTGATTATTAATCCCTCAGCAGATTTAACGCCTGCAACACAGTATTACCTAACTATTGCAGATACCGCTATTAGTGATACAGCGGGTAATGCGTTTGCTGGATTTTCAGATCCTGGCACGCTTAGTTTTACCAGTCTGGGGCAGGATCTGCAAGCGCCAATTTTTTACGGCCTCTATGCCTATTCTGACCAAAATCCAAAGCTTAATTCGACGACGATAACGTTAAATTTTAATGAGGCGGTGCAATTGGGTAGTGGCGATGTAGTCTTACATAAGACATCGGATAATAGCGTCGTTGAAAGCTTTACTCATGGCATGGGTTCGGCGGATGGGTACATTTCTACGCCCTATTATAATGGCTTCAATATAGTCACTTATGCACCATTAATTGCTGGCGAAGACTATTATGTGACGCTGGCGGATAATGCAATTACTGATAAAGCGGGCAATGCTGTTGCTAGTGTTGCAGATACGACCACGCTTAAATTTACACAGCAACAACCTTTTGTTTATACACCCCCTGGTAATCAAGCGTTTACTTTTTTAGGGTCAGGGTTGGATAATCAAGTTGGCGTGCCGGTGAACAGCGACATTCAATTAGGGTTTAGTCATGCCCTTAATCTCGGTTCAGGTGCGATAGTATTGCACAACGTCACTGATAACAGTATTGTGGAAACTTTTAGTAACGGCGCGGGTTCAGAAGGCGGTACTGTTATGGTTAACGGTTAAGGTGTGGTAGTTAACCCCGCTGCCAATTTAGCGCCCGCAACCCAATATTAC
>JABFRM010000109.1 GCA_013141155.1 Methylococcaceae bacterium
GTTCTAGTGCTATTAAAGACCAAAACGGAAGCACCAGGCTTACACGCTCGAAATAATTCTGTAGCCCATTCTAAACACCAATCTTCGTACTCAAGAATATTGTCTCTATTTTTCTTATACCAACGTTCGTTACGCACTCCTCCAGCTAAACCACTACCATAAGGGATATTTTTCACTAACGTTTTACTGTCTTTAACGCGTTCCTTTCTGCGCTGAATTTCAGAGTCATCCCATTTGTGACCAATAAATTCATAATTATATGGTGGGTCTGTAATACATGCAGATACGGTGTTATCAGCTATTTCTTTTAAAACTTTCCTGCAATCACCCAATAGCACTTTGTTTTTAACTTTTTCCATCGTAGCTCTCGAAAAATGATACTTATAGTATTCATTCTAGCGCAAATATTCAACTGGTGCATCATGTCATTTTCGGGGGGTGACGGATCGAATGTTAATGAATGTCTAACGTAAAGCTAAGGGGCGCGCCTGTCACGGAAGATTGGCGAAGCCGCTGAAGCTGAAAAACCACAAACCTTCAAAACCGCCCCGAAAAGGCGCGTCCCGCTTGAGCGTAATGTTAGGATACAATCCGCGAAACGAGAGGAAACTGCTCTGGATGACGGATTGAATCAATATGTAAATCAACATCCAGATCAGGCCAATACAAATGATGTGGCTGTGGGCGTTCAACTTGAAATAGCTGTTCTACCGATGCCTTGCGAAACCAAGGAAACTCCGAGAACTGGATAAAAAGCTCCTCCTCTTCATCAAGGAGAAGCCAAAAACCATGCTTTGAAACGCCAGAAATTTCAACTTGGGAAATGTTTGTTCCAAGCATCTTGGATCTCCTGTTTGTGTAACCTGACCAAACCCTCAGCTTCCTTTAATTCTCGTGCAGATAGTCCAAAATTTTGTGCCAGTTCAATGGAAGGTTCAAGCCAGAACTTTGCTTCACCATCTGAGTGAAGAACATGGACATGCATTCGCGATTCTTCGCGAGAGAAAAAGTAAAACCGATAACCTCGGTCACAAAATATAGTTGGACTCATATTATCCTAACGTAAAGCTAAGGGGCGCGCCTGTCACGGAAGACTGGCGAAACCACCGAAGCCGGAAAAATAACAAACCTCCCGATAAGGCGCGTCCCGCTTGAGCGTAATGTTAGGCCTAAATAGCAAAGTGATGGACAAAGAACTGTTCATCACGTTTCCACCCTGCGGATTGATAAAGGGCTTGGGCAATTTCATTGGTTGTTGCTGTTGACAGTGAAATGCGAACAGCACCTAAAGTTCTGGCAAACTCAACGGCTGCGGACATCAGTTTTGATGCCACTCCCTTTCTGCGCGCTTGCTCATGGACAAAGAGATCGTTTAGCACAAATGTTCGCGCGAGCGACACAGAAGAAAAACTGGGATAAAGCTGAGTAAAACCAACTGGGTTGTTGTCTTGCAATGCGATGAATAGTACTGACTCGCCATGATTGAAGCGAGCAAGTAAAAACTCTCGTACAGCAGGAATATCAGTTGGGCGACCATAAAACTGACGATAACCATCAAAGAGTGGAACAAGTGCCTCAATGTCGGATAGGACGGCTTGGCGAATGGTGATATTGCTCATACTTCTCCATGATGTGCCTAACGTAAAGCTAAGGGGCGCGCCTGTCACGGAAGATTGGCGAAGCCGCTGAAGCTGAAAAACCACAAACCTTCAAAACCGCCCCGAAAAGGCGCGTCCCGCTTGAGCGCAATGTTAGGCGGAAATTGGGGACTCGACACTATTGATCTCCCACGGCACAAAAAACTGATCTGTCAGCACACCGAAACCAGGTGACCAAAAAGTCTGTTGAAACGCGAAGCGTATCTCGCCATTCTCTGCAAGTGCCGTGAAGATCTCTTTCGCCCGCGCCGCGCCGTCTATGGTCAGAGTGACAAAGAAGCCTTGTGGTTTCCCGTAGTCGCAGGGAAATTGGTCGACGCCCGTAAGTTCAATGTCACCTAGCTGCAAGGTCGCATGTATGATGCGCCCGTGCAATACGGGGTCGACTTGAGAAGCCATTGGCGACTCGCCGTAAGTCAGCATCGTAGTGATATTTCCACCGAAAATCCGCTGGTAATGCTCGAATGCTGTTCTGCATTGTCCGTTGAAACAAAGATGTGGACTGATATGCAAGATGTTCTCCGCCACGCCTAACGTAAAGCTAAGGGGCGCGCCTTTCACGGGAGATTGGCGAAGCCACCGAAGCGGAAAAAATAACATACCTTCAAAACCGCCACGATAAGGCGCGTCCCGCTTGAGCGTAATGTTAGGCTTTGAAATTATGCGTGACAGCTAGACCAACACTAAGCAGGAATATTATTTTTTGCCGATAGAACGAACGCGTTACTTATTTTTAGTCAGAACAAAAGCCTTAATTAACGCTGCTGTAGGAATAGCGGCAATACCTCCGGCAAGCCAATCATGTCCGTTAAGTCCAAGATAAACTGCTGCTCCGATACAGCATAAACAAACCAAAAATCCGGCAACCTGACCTATCATGTCGCTTCGAAATACAGCTCTTGTCTGTTGCTCGTTTATTTGCACCTGCGCTACTTGCGCGGCAATGTTTGCTTCAATGGCCTTGACTTCAAGACTTCTGCGATGATTGGATTCTTGCTCGGCTAATGCAATAAGCCTTGCAGCCGCACCGGGAACAATTTCATCAATGCCACGCAATATTTCTGGTGGAGGAACTGCACCTTGATAATGGGTAACTGTTTGTGTTGCAGCAACAAGCTGAGGATTAGTTTGTCGTTTTTTCCGCGCGCCAATGCGCGCTTCGTGTAAGATTTTGGGACTCCATGTCGCAAAAATCGATTCAGCACGCAGCGAATCGATTTTTGCCCCGGCTCGTCCTGCGTCCGCCTCAACTTCGCACTACGCTCCGCTACTTGCTTCGTTAAGGCTACCACAATGACTCTACGGCTCTTCGGGATAAAATGCTTGCCTCCCTCGCGCGCTATCGCGCACGTCGGATTGGCGCATTTCCCTTCGCCTACCGGGGACTAAAAAACATCACTTCGCTAGCGCTCCGTTTCCATGTTTTTCAGCGGAGGAGTATTCTTTGCCATGACGCTCGATTACATTACGCAAATCAGTTCCGATTGCCTTCCAATCATTTTCCATCGCTTCGCCTATTTCGATAGACTGAATGGTGACGTGGGGGATCGGGTTTACATTTGGCGCTTGAAAATGACCAAACAACATGACGGGGGCAGCAAGTCCTTTTTCAAATCCACGCAAGAAAGCTTGCCTTTTAGTGTCTGAAAAATTGATGATTACCATTTTAATGTTCTCTTGATGCTTTGTGATTAGATACTTAAAATATCTCTTCCGATCTCAACTGTAACAAAAAGTTTAGTTTAAAGCAAAAAAATAACAATATATCACCAGCTAATTTTAGCTACAGGTCGCCGGAACAGCCTAACGTAAAGCTAAGGGGCGCGCCTTTCACGGAAGATCAGCAAAGCCACCAAAGCTGGAAAATAACAAATATTTAAAACCGCCACGAAAAGGCGCGTCCCGCTTGAGCGCAGTGTTAGGCACTTTTGATTGCTATTCATAGAGGCGGTGGCATACAGTCTGGGTAATTCGTAGCAAGATCAAGAATCTCACGTTGAAGCGGCTGAACTCCACTTAGTACGGCAGCTTGCATCGCGCTCAAGATTGCTAACCCATTTGCGTTCCTAGCAACGCTCTCTATCAATTGTATGGGATAGCCTTCTGCATGCCTTTTGATTGGATGAATACCGGCATGAACATAGGAGTTTAGAGCTTTCCATGAATTTTCTTTGAATCGATTAAGCGCATCGTAAGCTTGAGGTGGCCCCTTTTTGTTAACCGCCACCATCATGTCTGATGCCTGAGGCAGGTTTTTAGCGTTCTGTTCTGTTTCAACGGTAAGCCCTGTAGAAAGCTTTGATAACTGGTCTTCTGTCGCGGCGTAAAGAATCCAAATGGATCTAAGTAATGCCTCGAACTGGGCTCTATGAACAATGGCTGCTGAAGGCAGCATACCTGACTTGAGCAAGCTGCGAGTTGCAGCCCAGTGCTCAAGTGACATAGAGCAAGCCACTTCGCTTACTACTAGCCTCAATGAGTCATCAAACAGCGGCAGGTCAATTAACTGAAACAGCTTCCGCTGAAAATCATGGAAACGGAGCGATAGCGAAGTGATGATTTTTAGTCCCCGATAGCTGCACAGGGCCGGGTGTTGAGCCGGAGCAACGCGTAGGTGAAATACAGAGGCTTACCGATAGGCAGC
>JABFRM010000141.1 GCA_013141155.1 Methylococcaceae bacterium
AAACATAAAAAAAAAAATATAAAAAAACGAATAACTATAACATAATGACCCATAATCACCCAACAATCGAAAAAAATAATACTGTCAATTCTAACACCAATACAAATTAAAACCTCTCCCCATCTCTAAATCCCAAGCTTCAATCGCTGTTTTACTTTTATTAAGCATATTTCTTCACATGAGATGCTGCGTAAATAATTATAAAATAATACAGGAGATATATTACGGAAGTATTAATTAAATTTGCATATAAAAGCGATTCAAAATCTTTACGGGGTGCAATGACCATAAATACACTTAACGTAGAGATAAAAGCTAATACTTTCCATAATGCACCCAGTTTATTGTGTTGCGTTGCATCCAGGGTCGAACTTAAAGTAGAAACAATAAACTGGATTGCAAATGCGGGCATTAAAATTTGGAGGTATGTACCAGCTTGACTCCATTGCTTTCCAAAAATCACTGTAAATATTTGTGGCGCATAAAATACCGAAACTAACGTCGGAATTAAACCAATCATCAGTAATACCCCTGTTAATTTGAACAAGTAGCGCGTTATATTTTCTCCACTATGGATTAACTCAACCACTTTTTTTAAGTTGACTTGGGAAATACTAAACGCTACAAAAGAAAGCGGTGCAAAAGCGACCTGAAACATTAACATGTAGTTACCCAAAATAGCATCCGAAAAATAAGGTGCTATAAAAAAAAATGGTATTCTTTGTTGAAACCCGCTAAGCAACGAACTGCTGGCATTAAATAAGGGGAAATCCTTATACTTGAACGCAATATTTTTTTTATCTTTTGAAAACTCCAGCAATGACAATAAGCGTATATCAATTTTTAAACGGTGCATTCCGTGAATATTAGCCAACAAAGTGCCGAAAACATACCCAATGACATACCCAATGAACCCTGATCCTAACAACCCCATTCCAATGGTGACCATCGCTGTCACTACTGCTTGGATAATTTTATTTTTAGATATTAATGCATATTTTTTTTGACTATTCGCGACATAAGAAAGTATATTAAAAATACCCAATAAGCACAGTAAAAAAGGTATTGCAAATACCCAATCACCTAAATTCTTTTTATCCAGTAGATTTAGAATTTCTTCGGCATATTCTAGTAGTAATAAATATCCAAGGCTGCTAACAACAACAGTTACCCACAACGACACCTCATAAAGTAAACAGACTTCTTTTTGCTCTTTAACTGTAGCCATTGCAATTTCGTATTTACCTGATACGACTGGGAGTATGGCGTAAGTCATCGCTAAAAAAATAGCCCATAAACCAAAATCTTCTGGCGAATATAATCTTGTTAATATGGGGCTGGTCAACGCTGGGATCGCTTGGGCTAGTGCCGTGCCACCGCCCAAAACGACTATGCTTTTAATAAAGGAACGATTGGTAAAGTTTATTTTGTCCATTACAATGAGAATCTTATGGCTCTTATTCTATAAAAATTTAAAGAAACTCTGAATAAGTTTACTTAATTCATGTTCGACAGGCTCCCCAAGAACGAAATCAGCCCTTTGCTATTCGTCCCGCTTGCCGAAGGATTTAATCAGAAACTCATCAAGGACAAGAATGACTTACATTGTATAGCGCGGGGTAAAAACTTAAAAAATTTGATTGCGTTTCAGCATTATTTAGGTTCGTGTAATCTGCACTCCTCACCTTTACATAATTATTTTGATATACACTTTCATAATGATCAATTACATGTTTTCGTATGTTTGCAGACTTTGAATTTACCATAACCTCCAATTTACAAAACAATTTACTAATATCAACGTTATATTCACTTAAAAAACCATATCCACCCGTCAACGCCGCTATAGATTGATCATTCGGTGCATATCCAAACCCTACGCGCCCAAGATACCCAACCCTAAACCAACCGTTAGAACCATCCATAAAATTGGCAAATAAAGGCATGTCAAAATCACCATTAAAAGTTCCGTAAATAAACTGATTTGCTAAACCCTGCATAATGGCTTGTGACGGAAAAGTTAACCCTAGAAGGGTTTTATTTTCATATAAAGTTTGAAAAACGTTTATAAACCGCCTAGCATGACTTATATCCCAGGAGGCATTTTTTTTTGAATATTTTTTTAAATCCTTATCATTAAACCTAGGGTATTCTGCCAGTTCATAACCTGTGTATTTATAATCTTCATGATCATCCCAGACACCAAGATCAAAATTAGCGCCTTGGACTATTTTACCGCTAAAGTCATTAAGATCTTTTAACGTAGTACGCGTTTCTAAGAGACGCACGCCCAGTTTAATGTAATTTAGATAATTCGTCACTGCCGCTGCTGAAATTGAAAGATTTAATGTGGTTTTTTTCGATGCCGCTATTAACTTGGTCACACCAGCAATTATCCACATATCCGTATCGGTCACGGCGTTACAATACGATACGCTAGAACCAGCTCCGAGTGCTTTAGTCAAACTTTTTATAAGGTATTTCTGGTGATTCATCCCTGTTTCAACATATTTTCCATTTACTGCACATCCCCATCCCCTGACCTGAAAAGGCCCAACAGCATCAAAAATCCAACGCTGATAATGATCAATTAAAACTGGTGTGTATTTAGTCAACAAAGATGCCATCAGAGGCGTTCGCTCAGTTGGAGCTATTTCACTGATAATATTAATCGCATCGGCTATCAAATACAAAAACTGCGCACTTGAAAGGATATTTTCAGTCCCTATGCTCGTATCCTTAGTTAACCACATCTTGGATAATTTAGGTAATTTCCGTTTTGTTTGTCTTGCACTGCTTGGATAATAGTAAAATTGATAATAATCCATACTTTTCAGCGTATCGATTGCTGGCAAATAAATAGACAATAATTCACCTAAAATAACCGTATCATGACAACGACCTGCATAAATTAACAGATTATTGGTTTCAATTTGTACGTTATACAAATTATAGGAATCATCCTTCGAGTTAGCTATCCACGCTGCGTATGTTGGCTTTCTGCTATTCCACAAATCATGTATTTTATTAACATACGCTTGATCCTGACATCGATTAGCCGTTGCTACCGCCGGTAAAGTTGCCGCCGCTTGAGCTAAATTTAGCCCAACCCATAAAATAATTGTTATCGTACATTTTAAGCTAACTCTCATTAAATTTATTCCTTTCATTAAGCATCTTCTGCCAGTTATTGCGATTCGCGGCTGACTAAAGAAGACAACTTATGTGTATTAGTTAAAAATACCATCATTAATATTTTCGCCACGTTTAAGAATAGCTTAATTTTTCATTTATTCAAATTGCACTTAATCATTAATCTGAGGTTTATGCACACGAGTTGCTTATATTGTATTGTGCTGGGTAAAAATTTAAAAAATCCGCCTGTGTTTCTGAATTATTTAGATCGCTATAGTCAGCGCTCCTTATCTTTGAATAATTATTTTGATAGTTACTTTCATAATGATCGATTACATGTTTTCGTATATTTGCAGACGTTGAATTTATCATTACCTCCAATTTACAAAACAATTCACCAATATCAGAATTGTATTCACTTAAAAAACCATATCCGCCTGTCAACGCCGCGATGGATTGATCATTAGGTGCATACCCAAACCCTACGCGCTCCAGATAACCAACCCTAAACCAACCGTTAGATCCGTCCATAAAATTAGTGAATAATGGCATTTCAAAATTACGGTTAAATGTCCCGTAGATAAATTGGTTTGCTAACCCTTGCATAATAGCTTGTGACGGAAAACTTAATCCTAAAAGGTCTTTATTTTCATATAACGTTTGAAAAACGTTTACAAACCGTCTGGCATGACTTATGTCCCAGGCCGTATTTTTTTTTGAATATTTTTTTAAATCCTTATCATTAAACTTAGGATATGCTGCCAGTTCATACCCTGCGTATTTATAATCTTCATGATCATCCCAGGCACCAAGATCAAAATTAGCACCTTGCACTATATTTCCGCTGAAATCAGTAAGCTTACTAAAACTAATACGACTCGCCAATAAGTGCGCGCCCAATTTGATATAACTTAAATAACTGGTATTTTTATCTGCTGGAATCGTTACAGTTTTTGGATTTTTTATTGCTGCGGCCATCAATTTAGTCACGCCAGCAATTATCCACATATCGGTATCGGTGACGGCATTACAATAGGAAGGGCTTGAACTGTCTCCCAGCGTTTTAGCTAAGCTCTTGGTAAGATATTTGAAGTGATTCATGCCTGTTTCAACATATTGGCCATTAACCGCACATCCCCACCCTCGAACCTGAAAAGGGCCGACATCATCCAAAATCCACCGTTGATAATGATCCATTAAAATCGGCACATAAAACTTTGTAAACCATGCCATAAGCGGGGTTTGTTCACTTTTTCTTATATGCCCAATAACATTAATTGCATCGGCGATTAAATACAAAAACTGCGCGCTGGAAAGAATATTTTCAGTGCCAATATCAGCATCCTTAGTCAACCACATTTGATATTTTTTAGTCAACTTATGATCTGATTGTCTCGGGCTGTCTGGATAATAATAATATTGATAAGCATCAGAATTTTTAAGCGTATTGTTTGCAGGCAGATAAGTAGCCAACAATTCACCTAATATACCCAGATCATGGCAACGGTCAGCGTAAATTAACAGGTTATTCGTTTCAATTTGTACGTTATACAAATTATAAGCGTCATCACTTGAGTTATTTATCCATTCGGTATAGGTAGGTTTTCTCTTATGCCATAAGTCATGTATTTTATTGACATAAGCTTGATCCTTACAGCGATTACCGCTTGATTCTTTTACCAAAACCGCTGCTTGAGCAAAGCCAAGACCCATCCATAAAATCAACATTACTAAATATTTTAGGATATATCTCATATAGCTACCTTTTACTAAATATTCACCTACTCAAAAATTGAGGACTTTCTGCTGATGTAAGGCGCTTATCCACCCGCCCTCTTCTTCAAAAAAAAGGGGGCGGGTAAGGCACCACGCATAACATTACTGTGAAGCCTGTTGATAATGTGTCTTAAGCGCATCGATAATACGCCCCTGCTGCTCTGGTGCTAAATCTGCGCCCATCGGCAAACTCATTACCTGCTTTCCTGCTACGGTTGCATTGGGCGTGCAATCTGGGCAACACAAATGCTGGTAAGCTGGCTGAAAATTCATGGGGATAGGATAATGAACTGCCGTTGGAACACCCACCGCGTTTAATTTTTGTTGCAACGCCTCGCGCCCTTCAACAAAAACAGTGTACTGTGCAAACACACTGTTGCGATCTGCGCGTTGTTTCACTCTTTTAATGCCCTGCTGATCGATCAATTCATTATAGCGTTGGCCGATCTTTAGGCGCTGTTGAACTTCCCATTCAAAGCGATCAAACTTGGCTAAAATCACTGCACATTGTAGGGTATCCATGCGTCCGCCAACCCCTACCCGTGTATGGGTGTAACGTTTACTCTGTCCATGCACCCGAATTTCTCTGCACGCCTGTGCCAGCGCTTCATCACTGGTAAAAATGGCTCCACCATCACCATAGCATCCCAACGGCTTGCTGGGAAAAAAGCTCGTACAGGCAATAGTACTGACATTACAGCTTTTTTTGGTTTTATACATTGCACCAAAACTTTGCGCAGCATCTTCTATTACCGATAAATTGTATTTAGCCGCAATTGCGTTAATCTCATCCATATCAGGTACTTGCCCATACAGACTAACCGGCATAATGGCCTTGGTATTGGCGGTGATTTTTGCTTCGATGAGGCTAGCATTAATATTACAAGTGTCAGGCTCAATGTCCACAAACACAGGCTTAATCCCCAGCAATACAATAACTTCCACTGTAGCCGCAAAGGTAAAAGGCGTGGTGATGACTTCATCACCTGGTTTTATGCCCAACGCCATGAGGCTAATCAGCAATGCTTCAGTGCCGCTGGCAACGGTGATGCAGTATTTAGCCCCAGTATAATCAACCAGCCGTTGCTCCAATTGCGCAACTTCCGGCCCCATGATGTATTGGCCATGCTCAAGCACGCGGTAAATATTTTGTTCAAGTTGGGGACGAATCGCATCTTGCTGAGTTTTGAGGTCAATAAAATCTATTGATTGGTTTTCACCTTTCGCCTGCAACCATTTAGCCACTTCAATCGGGGATACTTGGTCAAGCTTATCACCAGTCTTTAATCGTTTGTCATTGGTGACAATGGCTGTTAAACCATGCAGCGCTGATGCCGCCATAACCATTTGAGCGTCTTCTAGGTCGTTATCTATTTGTAAGGCATCAGTTTGATTAAAGCTGTAATTACTGAGCAATTTAACCTTGCTCATAAGCTCAGCAATTAACGCCTGTGCAGCGTCACCCGCCTGTGAAGGAGCCATCCCAGATTTTTTAAGTTCCGCACAGCTAATCAATTCCAATACGGGGAGACTCGAACTGCTTACCCAGCAACAATGGCCATTATTTTCTCCTTCCACCAGCAATCCGGCAATAATATGCTGCTGCTCACTGGATACACGTTTTAACCATAAATCGAGTATGACACTGACATCAAAAACAAGGTTTTTCATTTTAAATACTTCTCTTGCAAAGCTTGTAGGTAAACTTCCTTATCCTGCGCGACACTGGACGGTGGACGTTGGAGGTAATAAGCGCCAACAATTTCTTGGATTCTTGCTATAAGCGCACTGGCAGATTGATTATTGTGCGTTGCTTTTACTTGCATCATTATCTTCTCACTATTTTCCAATGAATAAACAGGCATTGTTTTCAAGTTGGTATTTATCACCGGTAAAGGGGCAAATAGTTTCCGCAGAGCCTATCAGGGGCAGATTCAGCTTTTCTCCATACCGACTCATCCAACCAATTTGTTTAGCCGGCACACCGACCATTAACGCATAAGCAGGGACATTGCGGTTCACTACTGAACCTGCGCCAATAAAGGCGTATTCTCCAATCACCACACCACACACGATAGTGCAGTTTGCCCCTAAAGTAGCGCCGCGTTTGACCAGAGTGTTACGATACTCATCTTTTCGCGAAACCCCCGAACGTGGATTATAGACGTTGGTAAATACCATACTGGGGCCACAAAATACATCATCTTCTAAGCTTACGTTGTCATAAACTGAGACGTTATTCTGAATTTTAACGTTATTGCCGATGACAACCTTGTTGCCAACAAAGACATTTTGTCCAAAAGAGCAACCTTTACCGATTATAGCCTGCGCGCAAATATGCGCCCAATGCCAAACTCTCGATCCCTCACCAATCTGGGCGCCTTCATCGACGATGGCGGTTTCATGTTTTTGATAGTTCATTTTTATGCCTTTCTTTAAGGAGTATTTCAGTCGTCAGCTTTTCAGCCAAAGCCCTTGCAGTTGTCCATTTACCGCCAAAAACCGTCAACAATTTATCACCTGTCCATTCAAATATATATTCCCGGGTGGTTTTATGCAATTGCTCCCCAGAGTGAATCAAGGGACGTAGACCTGCAAAAGTCTCAACAATATCATTGGCAGTTATTGCGGCTTCAAAGTAATGGTTATACGCTTTGATCAAATAACCCTGCTCTTCTTGACTACAAACGATGGGCTGCCCGAGGGTATGTTTGATTTCGGTAGTGCCGATTAAGGTACGTTCTTTATAAGGCAACACAAAAAAAATGCGTTTTTCACCAGGTACTTGAAGAATATAGGCCTCATGCAATTTCCTATCAACCAAGAGATGGCTGCCTCTCACCAATTCCAAAGCGGCTTTAGTCTTAATGCCATTGCGGTTAATTAAATCTTCCGCCCAAGGGCCTGTAATATTTAAAATATAATCGAAAGCTAGGTGTTCTATCGTCCCTGATTCGGATGTTGTATGGCTTATACCGATCTTACCCAATACAGCGTCAATTTGCTTAACTTCGATATTTTCCAGAATTTTAACGCCGCAAGCGCTGGCTTGCTCAGCCACCCATAATCCCAATTCATAATCATGCATTTGTGCATCATAATAACTAAAACAAGCACGAAGCCCTTCCCGTTTTAAACCATCAGGATTATGCTCAACATGCTCTTTTTGAAATGCACCTAATTTATATTTGCCTGCCAGAAGATCATAAACAAACAAGCCCAATTGAATCATCCAACTCGGTCGCTGACTATCCTGGTAAACCGGAAATAAAATTTTCAGCGGCTTGGCAAGATGAGGCGCATGCTCAAGCCAAAATACGCGTTCTTTGAGAGACTCCCTTACCAGTCGTATTTCGAAATTTTCTAAATACCGCAAGCCCCCATGCAACAGCTTAGAGCTGGCACTGCTGGTGGCACGCATGAGAGAGTTTTTTTCAAATACAGTGACATTAATGCCTTTTTGCGCCAACAACCAAGCAGTGCAAAGACCGTTAATACCGCCACCGATTATGGCAACGTCTGTCATTTTAAAATCACACTAAGCCGAAGAATGAAAAGAAAATCAATATTCAAGCGGGAAATTGACGGTTTTACCATCTCGCGCCGATATATAGGCACCAATCAGCAATTCCAAAGTTTTAAGTCCCTCTCTGCCATCGGTCTCGGGTTCAGCATCCCCACGTAATACGTCAACCACATTTTTGTAATAGAGCGGATGACCAAGGCCATAGACGGAGGTTGTTTGATAGTTAGCGTCTTTAATCTGATGGTCATAGTCCATGGGTTCAGCAAAGTCCCAAATCTGAATATCGTTTACCGCTACGCCACCTACCTTAACCGTGCCTTTTTCGCCAAGAATGGTAATAGATCCTTCAAGATTTTTAGGGTACGTTAGCATGGTCACACTCATAGAACCCAATGCACCACTACGCCATCTTAAATTCAAAACCCCAGTATCTTCAACTTGTATATCCCTCGCCAAAGTGCCGATCATGGCTTGCACTGATTGTACTGGACCTATCAACCATTCCAACAAATCCACATAATGACTTGCTTGGTTCATAAAAGCACCACCATCCAACTCCCAAGTACCCCGCCACTTTGCATGATCATAGTACTCTTGGGGACGCGTCCAGAAAACGTTGATATTAACCATATAGATCTTACCAAAGCGTTTTTCAGTGACGGCTCTTTTCAACAATTGCAGGGTGGTATTGCGGCGATTTTGTTTGACTACAAATAGACGGACTCTTGCATCATCACAAGCTTTCACCATATTTAAGCCATCTTGCCACCTGGTGGCCATGGGTTTTTCAGTTATAACATTGACGCCCGCCTTAGCGATCATAATGGCCTGTTCTGGGTGTATACCACTTGGTGAGCAAAGCGCAACAACATCCAAGGATTCTTTTTGTAACATCAACTCCAAGTGACTGTATCCGTTTACGCCATACTCTTTTTTATGCTGCTCTAAAACGACTTTATCTGTATCACATACGGCAACAAGCTCCATATCATCAGCATACTGTTGAATTGAAGCAAAATGATTTTTAGAAATCCGTCCACATCCCACCACTGCTATCTTGATTTTTCTATCTTTAATAGTACCAAACATTGTAATCCTTAAATATTAAGCCTTAGTGACGTTACTAAACTTTGTTCTATAGACGCCGCGAGAATCGACAATTAATTGTGCGTTTTTCTGGATAAAGTCATAATCAAAGGCCTTATGATTAGTCGCAAGCAATATGCAATCGAACGATTTAATATTTTCAGCACTCAGCTCAACACTGGAAAGATCGAAATGATGCTCTCTCATCACTGGAAATTTTGGCACATGCGGATCAGAGTAGGCAATTATTGCACCTTTGCCTTCCAATAACTCCATCAATTCAACTGAAGGTGACTCACGCATATCATCAACATTCGGCTTATACGCTATTCCAAGTACCAAAATTTTACTGTTCTTTAAGGCTTTACCTTGATTATTCATACCTTCTATGACTTTACCAACCACCCAATGGGGCATATTGGTATTTATTTCTCCCGCCAACTCGATAAAACGGGTGTTTACACCATATTCCCTTGCTTTCCAGGTCAAATAAAAGGGGTCTATCGGAATACAATGCCCCCCTAAACCAGGTCCTGGATAATAAGCTGTAAAACCAAAAGGTTTGGTTGCGGCGGCGGTAATGACTTCATGAATATCAATATCCATTTTATCCGCCACAATTTTCATTTCGTTGACTAATCCAATATTGACCGCACGGTGGATGTTTTCTAATAGCTTAGTCATTTCTGCAACTTTCGTCGAACTGACAGGGACTACTTTATCTATCGCAGGAGAATAAAGCGCAATGCCTATTTCTAAACAGGCTGCGGTATGACCACCACATACTTTGGGAATGGTTCTGGTTTCAAAATTAGGATTGCCTGGATCTTCTCTTTCGGGAGAATAAACTAAAAATAGATCGTCACCAACCACTAGCCCACCTGATTGCACTCGAGGTAACAGCTCCTCTTCTGTAGTCCCTGGGTAAGTTGTGCTTTCCAATGAAACCACATGGCCTTTACGCAGATAAGGTACCAACGCATCGGTGGTATCGGTTACAAAACTAATGTCCGGCTCTCTATATTTGTTAAGCGGCGTTGGCACACAAATAATAAGTGCATCTGCAATACTCGCCACCGAAAAATCAGTACTCGCCTTAAACCCCTGCTGCTGCGCTTTTTGTATGCTGTCGGCGGAAATATGCTCGATATAACTTTTACCTGCATTTAAAGCATCGACTTTACGGGAATCTATATCAATACCAATAACTTTAAATCCAACTTGCGCATATCTTAGAACTAACGGCAATCCTACATAACCTAAACCAACAATCCCAATTACTGCACTTTTATCACCTATTTTTGCCAACAGTTCATTTTTAATATTTCGCACCAACTCATCTCCTCAAAAAAATTTTCAACCTATATTCATTGCTTGAACTGCCACGTCTAAAATCAATCAAGGTAATTTCAAACAATCATCAATTTCCGACAAAATAGTTTCAACAGCTTATTGTTAACATACTTATTAAATTAATAATAACTATCAATTTGAGGTTCAGCAGATTTATTTAATATTGCCCCAAGATATTTTTTCTCATCAATCAATCGCAAACTGCGCTCAAGCTCATCTTGAGTCGTTTGGCCTTCGGCAGCAACCAATATGCACGCATCAACACTAGGCATAACAGTCATAGCGTCATCTGTAGCCAGTAACGGCGGTAAATCAATAATAATAATCCTATTGGGATAACGATCTTTTAATTCAGCGACCAAATTCAACATTTTAGTGGTGGATAACAGCTCTGAAGAACGCCGCGTCGGTTTACCAGCCGGCAATATCACTAAGGACTTAATGCCTGGGTTTATTAATAAGTCTGCAATAGGTTTATTATCAACGCAATAATCGCTTAAACCAAACTGAGGGGTAAGCCCAAAATACTGCTGGATACTAGGCCGCCGTAAATCCATATCCACCAACAGTACAGAGTAATTGCTATCCATTGCGATACTAACCGCAAGATTAACGGTCACCAATGATTTTCCAATTCCTGCGGTAGGACCGGTTAACGCTAACACATTAGCGTTATTTGATCGCATGCGTTGCAAAACTTTAGTTCGCAATATTCTAAAAACATCGGCACGAGGATCATCATCAACAGCAGCGATAACGCGATTATTCAACAATGTTTTACTATCTACGTGTACAACTTGAGTCTGCTGATAGTCAATATCCGCTATAGATACCATTTTTTTCCCAATACCGTCTGAGACTAATCGGTCACTTGAAGTCGCTTTATTTTCTGGTGATTTCAGCATATTTTCAACACTATTTTGCATAAGCTTGTTATTAACCTTAAAGATATTGCCATTTGGAGCAAAATTGACTGCGGCCACATGCAACGATTCAAAACCAAAATACCGTAATTTCCTTTAAGCGGATCACAATATAATATGAATTCATGCCCAAAGCATTAGACACCTCTGCAACCTGTTTACTTTAAAGACTCAAGCCGCTGTAGCCAAGTTTTCTTAAAAGCGTAAACCATAATACATCAAGCGGCACAATCAAAAAATGCAAGAGTAAAGCGCCTGCCAGTATTGTTACAATGCCCCCGAACCATATTTGTTTTTTAACACGCGACTGCCTTAACAAATCCTGCGTATTTTCGATAAAGGGAATCACCATTAAAGGTGGATTGCCGGTTATAGCTTGCAATGCTTTTGAACCATAAATACCTGGATCCAAACCCGCTTTAATTAACGCCAAACCTAAAGCGGCACCGAGCGCAAGAACAAAACCTAAGAATACAATAGCAGTTCGATTGGGTTTAAAGCGTTTTTCTGGAAATAACGGTGGCTCAATTAACGAAAAATGCTCGCCCTTACTGTCTTTCTCCATCGTTTGCGACATATCCGCTTCCATTTGCTTAGCTTTCACCTCACGATACTTTATGGTTGCGTTTTCGTAATCTCGCGTCAATTTATGATACTGCCGCTCTACTTGCGGAGCAGAACGAATGCTTTTTTCAAGACCCGTCAATTTAGCCCTTAGGCTGGATTTTGATACTCGCATGGCACTCAAATCCGCCTTGGCTGACTGTAGCTGTGTTTGCAACTGAATATATGCTGGATTATCAGGCTTAACCGTTAAATCTTGTTTCGGCATATTGGTTTCCGGTTGATCCAATGCTCGCTCCAAACTTGCAATCGCTTTTTCTAATTCAATGATATCAGGATGTTCTGGGGAATACCGTTCCGATAAAGCCGCCAGCTCTCCCCTTTTTTGGGTAATTTGATGACTGATTTCTATCCTATCTACGCCGCCAACTTCTTGCTCTAAAGCCTTTATCTCTTTCTGCATTTTAACCACATCAGGATGGTTGTGTGCATAACGCGCAGAAAGCGCAATATATTCAGCCTGTAAAGTCTTTAACCGGTCACTGGCTCCAAATATTCGTTCCCCAGTTGCAGAAAAAGTTGACATCGTAGGCTGTATTTGTGCCAACTCAGCTTCTAAATACAATTTTCGTTCGTTTAAGGTGTTAATTTGCCGATCAATTTCATTCGCTTCCTGCTCAGTTCTATCCATTAATTGCATATTTAACTGTTGCAATTCCGGCAAAGCATCGTTATGGGCTTCTTTAAATTTAGCCAGCTCTGTTTCCAATTCAGTAATTTGGTTACGCAATTTATCCGCTTCAAGCGCCAAAAAATCAGTTGCTTCTGTTGCAGCAATATTCCTGCGCTTTAAATTTTCGTTTAAATATAAACTCACTAATTCATTCGCGACTTGTTGCGCCAATTGCGGAGAGACACTGCTAAAGGCTAGGGTAAACGCAATCGTAGCTTGCGTAGGTTGGCCGCTACGGGGATCAACAACATTCGCGCTAACCATTTCCAATTGAACATCTTTACGAAACTGTTCAAACAACGTTTCTAAGCTATTGGTCTTTTTATCGTTAGCATAAAGATTGAATTTATCAATAATGGCTTTGATATTTTCGCTAGTCATCACACGCTGACTAATCACCTGTATCCGTTGATCAGCAAAACTGGTTATGGTGGAACGCACTAATTCTTGTGGAATTTCTTGCCGCTCTATAAGGATAGTAGCGGTGGACTTATAAACTGACGGCAATTTAAACGCAATCAACACCGCTAAGGTAAAAATACCTAGCGCAGTTAAAAGCATTGATTTTTTTGATCGCTTTAGAATCTGGATATAATCTTGAAAACTTTTTGTATCTTCTTCCATCGTTTATTTCACTCTCATTGTGGGCGTAGCAAGAAACTGTCTTATGGCTTTCAATAGATTAAAATCGATTTGTTGTAAGTTCGTCTAAATGATAATCAAAATACACAAAAATATTATTAGATGAGGCATTGGTATTTGATGCCACATAATCATATTGTTGCGTTTGGTAAAGATAACCCCCGTTTAAACTCAATTGCTTATTAAACATCCAAGACAAGGTCGACCCCACCGAATAATAACTGCGATTAAAATTACTCGCGGTACTTTGACTGGAAGCTGAGGTCGAAAAAGCCGCTCCAGCCGAAAACAAAACTTTAAGATGCTCTGTTAAATCATAGCTGGCATTACCATTGATATTATCAGATACCAACAATTGCCCTATCCCCGATGGACTGGTATTCCGCATATAATTAAGACTCACATTTCCCCGATCAAACTGTTTTATCAACCCCGCCCCAAATAGAGGACCATAACCGCTTGCTGACTTTGAGTTCTGTTTTGTTATAAATTCTAATCCATTAGGCCCTTGAACAAGTTGCCTAACCGGAACCATGGCATCGGTATCGGTTCTACGCACTCCCGCCATAAAATTGAAGCTTAGCGTATCAGAATATTTATGATCAAGTCCAAACGTGAGGCTATAATTTTTAGTATCTATATCGGTAAGTACATAATGCAAGGCATTAAAGGCCAAATTATAGTTAGTAGCAGCAGTCCATTGTTCTTTATAAATCAGCCCAACCGAATCCGTGTTATAACTTCTGAACGATGCCGCACTAGAAGAATCACTAGCAGCAGTATCAAAGGTGACTTCTTGGTGTCCGTAATTGGCGCTAAGCACTTTTGTTTCGGAAAGGTCGTAACTCCATCGAGGGGCGACATTAATACTCTGCCTGCCAAATTGCTTGCCCGTTAGACTCGCTAGATTACCTGTAATTAGCAGCTCACTCGTCAAGCTGGTATCCGAAATATAACCCGCGTCTAAACCCACCTTGCTTCGCTCAGTAAGGCTATAGTCAGCATTAAGACCAATATTCCAATTATTACGATCCAGGCCCTCTTGTCCCCAATATCGGTAAATATCCGCCTGAGCCATTAAAGCAATATTAGATACTTCAGAACGCATCCCGCCTACACCCAAAAAAGTGGCTTGATACCCATATACCTTGGGGGTTTTACCCGCTCTAAGCAGTAAATTATCACTATACTCTCCCCGCAAGATCGCAGATGGCCTAACATACCATTCCCTAGACATCGCCATAGCGGGCAACAACAACCCAAGAAGCAATAATAATTTACCGTGAGATACCGTCAAGTTAATTATCCAAATAATACCAGCAGGTATATTAAGGGACGATTACAGAGTCACCGCTCTGCAACAAAATATTCTGCTTTAACTCAGCACCATCTTCAATATCACCATATCGAAAAGGCAGCGCACGTTGATTGCCAAAGTTATCCCTACGTAAAATTTTCACATCATTAACATCCGCAAAAGGTGTCACCCCTCCCGCCATCGCCAGCGCTTGCGTAACATCAATTGCACGAACAAGCGGGAACTCACCAGGCTTATAGACCTTACCCATCACAAATATTTTATTACTCAATAATTGTTTGGCAGAAACTGTTACCAACAAGTCTGGCATGTACTCTTTTAAGCGTACTGTGAGCATTTTTTGAATTTGTGCAAAACTTTTACCTTGCGCCATCACCTCGCCTGCCAGCGGAAACGATATAAAGCCATCCGGCCTTACCATCACCTCCATTTGTAGCTGCTCTTCTTTCCACACCATAATTTCCAGCACATCACCTGGCTGCACCAGATAAGGCGTTAAATTCTCAGGAACCTTATTTTCTTGTGCCGATACCGTAGTCAGCAATCCAAAAAAAACACAAAACCCAAGCCATCCAACCCACTGATTTAATCGCATTAACTAACTCCCAACAAAATTATTGTTCTTAAATGTATCACTAACCAAAGCCCAGCACTTTTGATTGCTCAATCACCAACTACACTGCTGTTTAGAAATCATAAGATAATATGACAGTTATTAGCAATGTTTTTTATTCATTACAGTGCCTTTAAGAATAACTGCTTTATAGTTCAGTCAATAAATTTCAAACGCCTGTGTTGAAAACCGCTAAGCTTGGGTAACAATTTATGCACTACGGCACCAGCCATCAAAATCAATAGCCTAAAATTATGACGAATCGAAAAATAATTTTTAAATCTAACTGCGCAACATTATAGCTCAAATACGTTGCACGCATGTCGCGATTTTAGCCTGCCAACAGAGTATCCTGTCAATAAAATGGCTGTCCAGACAATATCAATAACGATCCAGCGACTATAATGCCGAATGAGTCGCCCACTTTAATCAAGACGAATTTAGATTAACGCATTAACAAGGGGCTACACGGAAAAAACGGGATTATCGCCTTTTTATATGGCCTGCCAATACTATAATTAAGCCATATCCGTGAATTTAAGCATAAAAAAAGCCTTATTGATTATTCAGTAAGGCTTGGAGAGGACTAACGACTTTAATTTTAGAGCGCACTTACGCAACAGCTTTACCGTTGAAGTATGACCACAACGGTGATCAAACCGCAGACAATTTGGCAGAACACATTACCAATCAAGTTGCACACGGGTTTCAAACATATCCAAATCGGCATTATTAAAACCGCGTTGCGCAGTATTAAGATTTAGCGCGTGAACCAAGTTGGTCATGACCCGTACATGTGAATTAGGGTACCAGTTTATGCCGAACCTTGCGACATCCGCCCTTCCGCCTTTAATGACGCCATCCGTCATATCGAGATAATCGTATCCTGCGACAACTTCCCAGGCACCCCACCCGCCTTTCATATCAAAGTTATGATTCGGTTTTAAACGATCCCACGCAGCGGTTTTGGTTTTATAAGCCCGCGACTCGCCGGTTAAGAAATAACTCATGTAACCATAGTAACCTTTCATCGACTCACCGTTGTAGCCTGTACCGTACAAATCAGCTTGGATGTATTCTGCTTGCGCTGAAAATGGGCCATAAACCAAAGCCGTTTCAGCACCAAAACGCGTCCAGTGATTTAGTTGACGCGATCCGGCAGCACCTAATTTACCTGAAGTTAATTGCCCGGTATTTAACTCATTCGTACGATCTACGTTTGCACCTGTTGCAGAGGTAAAGGAGAATCCACCGTTATTGAAATCGCCATTTGGTTGATAGTTATTATTGACGTTTATATAGGAACCAGAAGCGCCCACATGCAAAAATTTGGTTTTACTTTCCATCCACGGCGTACCAGCCAAACGACCATTTACTTCCCATCCGGTATCGCCCGACCCATTGTTACGGTTACTGCCACCATTGGTGTTGATCGAAGACGCTGAAGACGATGACCCAGAAGGATTAGCACCAACCGGCTCAGTCTGGAATGACGTGGACAAGTTCCAACGATCAGCAGCATAATTTGCACCAACACCCACTTTATAGGTATTAAGGTTATCAACAAACGCATTGACCACCATATTACGTTCAATAAACGAAATATACCGGTTGCTGGTGGCTTCTTCTAAACTAAACGGTTCTTTAAATGCACCCACTTTAACGGAAAACGGTTTATTAAGGTTCCATCTCATATAAGCATCAGTGACACCTGCGCCAATCGTGCCATTACCGCGTGTAAAATCGTACTCAAATTTGTAATCGAAATCTTTAAAAAATGTACCCTCAACACCTAAGCGCGCACGACGAATACCTGCACCATCGCCTAGCTCATTGTTTGTAGGGCAACCAGGCGGCGTACAGACGGCAGTATTAACTGCCGCAGGGTTGACTTCGTTAACAACGTTAGTCTGTGAATCAACTTGCATGCGACCATTGATGGCAGCTTTAAAATTACCGTCGGCACTTTTAAACTCTATACCATCATCCAGCTTAACCTTAAACTCAGAAGCCTCTTTGGCATGCTCTTCCAACGCCTTAATCTCATTGGTTTTTAATTCTAAATCTTCGCGAATAGCGGCGATCTCAGTGTTTTCGGGTGCGGTGGCGGGACTTTCTGGATTTGCTTTACGGGCATGCACATCGCCATCTTTTGAAAAAGACCCCAAAAGCTCTCGACGCGGCCCTGGCTCAGCGTAAATCTGCTTGGTTTTAACGTCCATATATAAATTAATTGCAAAAGCCTGGGATGACAAGCTGACGCCTATAGCAGCCGTTATGGCCAAGGTAAGTTTGGATAATTGCATTTCTGGCTCTCATGAATGGTGAAAAATTAGAGCAAGAATAAGCGGTGAAAATGACAGCTATATGACAGCTATATGACAATTACATGACAACGCAACAATTTATATCTCAAAAAACAACAAACCCTGCCATTATCCAATTTACATAAATAACAGGAAAAACACCCCTGTAAAAAATGTAATGCCCAATAGCGTTAATTGCGCTTTTTTTAGAAACGCCAAATTGTGCCAATAGTCTTTTGCCTGCGCCTCCCGATGCGCCTTTGCACCACGCCAAACGTCTCTACAGCGCCGATAATAAATGGGCACCGCTCGGCAAAATCGCAGCAATCCGTAAAAAACCATGAGTGCCAGTATATAAAAAACGATAATTTGCGTTTGATGCAAATCAGTATGAAAGGCATGCTCAATAAGCGTATCCAGAGTGACCTCAACAATCTCAAACACCGTGTGTGCAAGCTCTATTAAAAATTCCAATAGGCCATGCAATGATTCCACGATAACATCCGGCACCAGCACAATAATGACCAATACCAGACATAAAATAAGTATTTTAAGTTGTCCCATAAGAATGTAGATGCTGACTATGTAACAGAAGTGAGGGATTCAAACAGCGTAGCGAATTTCATGGCTCGTTTGTTATTGGGATAGCCTCGCATATTCCCTAGGCAGTGTCCAGTGCCTATTTAATAACAATGAGTATAGCGCTTAATTGATTAAGCGTAAGGGAATGCACAGCCAAGTGTTTTGACGGAAATCTATTTTAAACGTTATTTAATCCATACGCCGCAGGGTTTGCGATAAAATAAATCCTATAAAAATAATAATTATAAAAAGCAACCCCATGAACACTAAAGTTGAACCCTCAATGACGCAGCTAGCAAAAGATAGCCTCAAACGCGTATTACCCAACGCCCAAGCACTGGCTTTAGCGGTCATCGTGCTGGTGGTCTTCTTACTCATTTATTTTTTGGCCGATTTATTAATGCCGGTGTTCGCCTCTATCGTGCTGGCGTATTTATTGGACGGACTGGTAGTTAAAGCCCGTAAGTATAAAATCCCACGATTACCAGCGGTATATCTGGTATTTACCGGCTTCATGGCGTGCTTGGGATTTTTCCTGTTTGTATTGATGCCGATGATTACTGATCAAGCCATACAACTGGTACAACGTTTTCCGGCGATATTGCAGCGGTTGCAAATGGAGGTATTACGTCTGCCGGAATTGTACCCCAAGTTTTTCTCTGAATCAGGCATTCAAAATGCCGTCACCGCCATTCAAACTGAATTACTCACTTACGGTCAAAATGTTTTGTCGCTATCAGCCGCCTCCGTGGTAGGTATCGTCAGCGCGATGATTTACCTGTTTTTAGTACCAATGATGGTGTTTTTTCTGCTGAAAGACAAACCGACACTGCTCAACTGGTTAGGGCAATTTATGCCGCGTGACCGACTATTAACTGAACGCGTTTGGCTAGAAGTCGATACCCAATTGGGCAATTATGTACGTGGTAAATTTGCTGAAATATTAGTATTGTGGCTGGCAAGTTACATCACCTTTTTCGCGATGGGCTTAAATTACGCCATGTTACTGTCGGTATTGATGGGCGTGTCGGTGATTATTCCCTATGTTGGCGCAACCTTGGTGACGTTTCCAGTGGTCGCGGTGGCGTTCTTTCAATGGGGCTTGGAAGGTGACCAATTCATGGTGCTCATGATTGCCTATGCCATTATTCAAGCCATTGACGGCGTGGTATTAGTGCCCTTATTATTTTCAGAAGCCGTTAACCTCCACCCCATTGCCATTATTGTTGCCATTTTGTTATTTGGTGGCCTGTGGGGCTTTTGGGGAGTGTTTTTTGCGATCCCCTTGGCGACGGTGGTGAAGGCATTGTTAAGCGCTTGGCCTAGGATTGGGGATGTAGTTAAGCAGGTTGGCTGAGTGAAGCTTTACCATGCGTACCATTAAATATAAATCAAGAAAATGCCCGACCAATCCTTGGATAACCAATAATGCAAGCCATAGAGTTGCCCGCAGACATTGATCAAAACCATCAAATTCATTTGCAATTACCCAAAACGATTAATGCGCGCAAGGCTAAAGTGATTGTTATGTATGAAGAAGCCATACTGCCCTTTAAGCCTATCACGCCAGGTTTGTTTAAAGGCAAAATGGCGAATTCAACTCCGAAGTGCAATTCTAGTATTCATGCAGCCTGCCGTTTGTCATCGCCAAAAAATACCGAATGAGGTGTTTTGTAATTAAGCATTTTCCGAGGTCGATGATTAAGTTTTTTCATCACCTCATCGACATCATCATCCGTTATGTTTTCAAAGCTACTGCCCTTGGTAAAGTATTGTCTGATCAAGCCGTTGGTGCTTGCACCCGCACTTTTGGGTGTTTTCATTCAACCCACGCCCCCACGAATAAAAATGGTTTAGGCATGACACCGCCGCATTGAGTTGTGCCGCAATGCTTTCGTGGCCTGCGAACTCCTTGCCGTTGTCGGCGGCAATGGTCAACACCTTGTCCAGATAGGGCTTCAGCAGCGCCACCGCCGCCTGTGTGACAACTTCGGCATGCTTGCTGCCGACTTTCTTGATCAAGGTGAATTTGGACACCCGATCTACTAGGGCCACCAATGCGCCTTGGTGGTTCTTACCAATCACGGTGTCTATCTCCCAATCCCCAAGCCGCGCTTTTTGGGTGACAATATCAGGTCGTTCATCAATACTGACCCTGTTCCTAATCTGTCCACGCTTGTCTTTTGATCCGTACTGCTTTTTGCGTTTTTTATTGCTGTGGCGAAGGTGCTTATACAGCCCGCCGCCTTGGCGCTTTTCCGTCCAGACATGCTGGTATATCCGCTCATGACTGATTTTAATGTCCTGCTCTGTAAGCAACCAGCCCGAAACTTGTTCAGGGCTGAAATCCAGGTTAATTTTTTCTGCTATCAAGGCACAAACTTCCGCTGTCATTTTTATGGCTTTGGCAGCATTTTTTCTGCGGTTGAGTGCCTTAATATTAGCCTGATTAGGTCGATACCCACGGCTTCCCGTATTGCGGCGCAGCTCCCTGCTCAGTGCCGAGGCGGAGACGCCTATGATCACCGCTATGTCTTTTTGCAGCATTTCCGCTTTCTTTAATGCCTCAATCTGGTATCTTTGTATCTCGGTTAGCTGTTTATAGCCTTTCATAAGCTTCCTCATCTTTGGTCGGATTGAAAAAGCCCTGAACTATATCAGCTAACCCCTTTCAATTCTGTTAAAAAT
>JABFRM010000309.1 GCA_013141155.1 Methylococcaceae bacterium
GGCATGGTTAGGATGATGATATTGCGGCTGAAAATAGACCTGAGGTCTAGCCAATTTGCGGGTAAAGGCGACATATTCTTCTGCATTGACTTCTTGGTCACGCAGGACGACCAATTTATTTTTATAAATTAAATGGCGTATCAATTCGAGCTCCGGTGATTCAGAGGTTAAGCTATTAACATCTAATCCGCGTATTTCTGCGCCTATTTTGCCGGGTTTGGCTTCGGTAATTTCTAAAGTTAGTGTTTGGGTAGTCATTATTGTCATTTCCTTGTATAAGTTATTAATTAAAAAGCTATCAAATGTTTAAGCAGATGGCTTTACCGTTTTCATTGTCTTATCTTGTTGAAAAAAGGTGAAAAAATCCACCCTACCACCCCCAGTTTTATCTGCGAATGTAATCCCTGTAACTATCCCTATTTTTTTTAAATGTATTCCTTCAGTTTTTGTATAGCTAATGATGGGTTGACATCATTTAGTTTTATTATTTAACTTGTTTAAACTCTGGCACATCAATCAATGCAACCAGTATTCTTCGTTCACCCGCATAGGGTCTACGACCATGACCAATCAACATATTGTCAAGCAGGAGCAGATCCGTTGCTGCCAGCAAAACTTTAACTTCAGCTTCAAGGATGACATTAGCAATATGCACGGCATCCTCATCAGCAATGACATCCCCATTGCCATAGAAAATGTTATCCAATAGCTCAGGATGCTGCTCCATCGCAACCGCGAATCGCTGATAGTCTTCGGTACGACCATCTCGTGCCATCCACGCCAAACTGGCGGCAGGGTTATAAATTTGTACCAAGCTATACCATGCGGTTTTACCGGAAACCGGATGCGTCATCATCGTCGGAATCACGTCCTGCCAAATCTGCAAACTGTCATCATCCAACCATTGCATAACCCAATCATTGGCTGCAACAGTTTGTTCAACTACGGATTTATCGGTAGTCGCAAATGCCTCAGTCCAGGTTTTCTGAATGCCCGGTTTATTGTCCACTACCGCAGGTGAGGCTAACGTACGGCGAATTCGGTAACCATGCTGGCAAAATCTCGCTTTAACATCAGGTCGGATTTTAGCGATCAAGCTGTGCATGTCACACAGCACCGATTCGCCCCCCGTTGTTGCAGGGTATTCACAAAAAAAGGCAATTCTGTCTGGCGGATTTTTGATATAAGCCATTTCCTGATGGATAGGGATAGACCAAGGGGGTGGCGCTTCGGTTGAGGTCATAATTTTGTCTTTCACAACGCGTCTGGGTGAAGCGCCACTGACGTAATCTCTTAAATTAGGCGCCAGGGTAGTAATTGCCTGTTCAAAATCAGTTGCGGTTTTTAAGTGCGTAAAACCGCGAATGAGCAAGCCGCCAGCAGTATTTAAAATAGCCTCAATGGGGGTACGTTGCTCCTGCAACCAGCCACAAATTGTTGCTATATCCTGATCGTTACCTTCTGTTATCAACCAAGCTACTGCTGGGGCGCAGACGCTATCGTCACGTACATACTTAATCATCATTGACTCCATGAATATTTAATTAACTTGCCGCTCTTGCGTTTCCCAATAAGGTATCCGAAGCATACGTTTAAGCACCTTACCACTGGGGTTTCTAGGCAATGCCTCAACAAAGGCGATAGATTTAGGCGCTTTGAAATCAGCAATCCGACCGCGTACAAAATTAATCAGCTCGCGCTGCTTAACCGTGTGACCTGGGCGTAATACCACAAAAGCCTTAATCACTTCGCCCCAACGTTCATCGGGTATTCCTATAACTGCGGCTTCCGCAACCGCATCGTGTTCACTTAAGGCAACCTCAATTTCGGCAGGGTAAATATTTTCACCGCCATAAATAATCATGTCTTTGATACGGTCGCAGATAAAAACATACCCCTCATCATCTATGTACCCGACATCGCCCGTACGAATCCAGTCGTCTAAAAAGATTTGCTGTGTTGCGGCCTCATTCTGCCAATAGCCCAGCATATTGGCAGGCGATTTGATGCAAATTTCCCCGTCTTGATTGATTGGCAAAGGGTTATTGTCGGCATCAATGATACGCACCTGCACACCCGGCAAGGGCTTACCGGCGGATTCCATTTTTTTGTTGCCGCCTAAACTATGATCTTCAGGACGTAAACACACCGCCATATTGCCAGTTTCCGTCAAGCCATAAACTTGAAAAAAATCACAGTTGAAGGTCGCCATAGCCTTACGCAATAGACCAGGGGCGATGGGTGAAGCACCGTAAAGAAAGCCCTGCACAGAAGAAAAATCAGTGGTCTGACAAGCAGGTTCTGCTAAAGTTGTTTGAATCATTGAGGGCACCATTTCAACCTTGGTAATTCTGTGGTGTTCAATTAATTCCAGCGCTTTCCAGGCTACAAACATATCCACAATGACACCCTGCGCCCCAGCAATAAATCCCTGTATCGCCCACCAGATGCCGCCCATGTGAAACTGCGGCAGCGCAATTAACAATTTGTCATCAGGGCCTAGTGACATCCAGTTATCGCCCTGGGCACGCATGCCTTGCATGACCCTGAAAAAAACGTAATTTGGCAATTGCACCCCTTTAGGATGGCCCGTTGTGCCACTGGTATACATTTGTAGGGCTATATCCTCAGCGGCGTAAGTTAAAGCAGGTGCGTCTTCAAGCTGCTGAGATCGCCAACTGGTATAGGTAGTCCATGCACTATGTGTGGCATTTAACACAATAATTTTTTTGACCGTCAATAATGCCGTTTGAAATTGTTCGATTACCGGCAATAGCTCTACAGTTACAAACAGAATTTCTGCTTGCCCGTGGTTCAGGATATATACAATTTCCTGAGCAGCCAGTCGCCAATTAATACCGATAAGCACCGCTTTTGCTTTAGCACAGCCAAATAAAACTTCATAACTTAACTCACTATCCTTGCCTAACATAGCAACTCTGGCTTGCGGTTTAATGCCTTCAGCAAGTAAACCTTGAGCCACTTGATTGGCATGCTTATTCAGTTCGTCAAAGGTTAAAGTACGGCCTTCAAACACAAACGCGATGGCATTGCCTCGGTTTTGTGCTTGCACCGAGGAGAGTTCCGCAAGTGTTTGCAAAGTAAAATTTTTCATAAAAACCTATCGTTCTACTATCATTTATTTAGGTTGTTTTAACCAACCCATTATTAATCATACAAAAAAACCAATCGCATCTGCGACGGGCCACCCATACCCATTTTCGATTGCACACTCATTACAATAAAATTTTCTACTTCAATACCGACTAACCGCGTACTCATTGCCGACTAAAATCGAAATCATTTCAATACCGGCATTACAGCTCGGTTTTATATAGTAATAATGCAATCTTTATTCCATCATTAATAAATACGCTACATTTTGTAAAATAAATTTATATGCTACTGATTTATAATAAATTAATTTATTATATTTAGTGGGCGTGGAAGGGTATAGCAGGGGAAATCATGACATAATCATGAAATATATACGGCATATAACCTATTGGTTAGGTCATATAACCTAATAAATTATCAGTGACTTGTAATCAATGCCACTTTTTAAATATTGCATTAATCAACGCTATTTTTTCGCCCAAAAACTATGCAGCAGCTCACTAACCACTTATCAAACAGGTAGCTAAAATTGCTGCCAATAGCAATAGCAATAGCATTATCAATACCGGCGCGATTGTTGAACATGATTGGCGTATCGGGGCGCATGTGCATATTGCCCGGGGTGTGGTTCTAAGTGGCGGGGTTGAGGTGGGTGATCATGTGCATATCGGCACTGGGGCTATAGTCATTCAGGGCATCAAAATTGGCGCGGGCAGCGTGGTGGTAGCAAGTAACCAAATTGTTTATCCGGCAGGCTCGCATACGCAGGCAATCAGTAGCGTTGAAAAGTGAAGGTACACCGAAGAATTTATAAGTCGGAACCATTTACGGGTTCCGATGAATGTTTTCGATGTCACTGATATTATGTTATTTGTTCTTAAAGATGCGGGTTTTTAGATCGCTTGATGCTTCGACTGGCTGATCACCCTATCTGGGTATCCGCGCTATCGAGTTCCGCCATACGGGTTACGAGTTATGAATCCGTTTGTTTAGATTACAACCATTCCGGCACTTAATACCAAAATCGCATACCCACCGCAAACCGCACACTATGATGGTGTTCACGTAACGACTCTTCTTCCACATAATCCACACCAATGTAAGGCGCAAATTCGCGCTCAATTTCGTAGCGTAACCTTAGCCCTGCTTCAAACTCGGTGACACCGGCTTTAAC
>JABFRM010000269.1 GCA_013141155.1 Methylococcaceae bacterium
CTAAAACTAGCACCAGAACATTTTCAGGATAAGCTATTTTGAGTGTAGCTGACGCGGTAATTGCTGCTCAAAATTTGCATCGTTAAATGTTTTAGCAACCATAAAGATAACCCCATCAATCCAGCAGGTCGGTTAAGTCAGGACCGCATTGACGAACATGTGGCCGAGCTGCCCAGCGAAGGGGCTACCGCTTACAGTGTCGATCAACCTCAGTTATCGGATCACTCCGGAAATGGTTATCACTGAAAAGGAAATTATTCTGGTCATGTCGGCAACCATGATGAAGTTTATCAAACCTAAGCCGCATGGCGATAACCAAATTTTGAATGCGCTATCCTTTCAGTGCAACGGTCTCGATGCGGTTGATGACGGTGAGGGTTATTTTATCTTCCCGCGTCAGCCAGCCGATGCCGCGCTGGATTGTTTTTTCATCTTCTGACAGCTCTCGCACCAATTTTGCGACGGTGGTTGCGCCATTGCTATCCAAGTGTTGCCAAATGCTGCCCGCAGTGACACCTATGCTTTCTAGAATGCTGGTGTCCATTTTCGCTGCAACAGGCTTTGCGGGTGTTTTCGCGGCGGCTTTTGCCACGGTTGGCTTTGGCGTGGATGCCTTGGCATCGGTGGCTGGCCTTTTGGGCTTTGCCGGGCTGGTTTTGGCCGCCACTGGTGGCTCAGCCTTTACTGGCTTAGTTGCGGGGCCTTCTGGTGTGATTGTTTTTTTTGTCATTTATTAAACCCATTAAGTTGCTGAAACAACGTTTAGTATAACCAACAATCCAAGCTTCCAGAAGTGTTGCACCTGTTTATTGTCCAATGTCATTGCACACTGGCCATAACCAACTACTACTATTCCCTCGGCAACCATAGATAGCATCAGTTTTCTTGGTAAATGCCCAAAATCATAAATCCGCCTTTTAGCTGTGGAAACCTCTTCTAGTCCGTCACTCAAAAACAATTCACTGGAGGTACGTCCAGTTATCCGTCATTCCGGCAGGGAAGCCGGAATCCAGAGCCAGGGATGATAATGTGATGGGACATAAGTGTTTGATTTATCATCGCTGCTAGACTATTTGTCACATCCATGTGACTGGATTCCGGCTTCCCTGCCGGAATGACATGCTTTGAAACTTCTGTAGATACCTATGCTCAATCGGGACGTTTAAGGTCTGCATCAAGCGATGAAAATTCGAAAATTCTCGCGTCGAAATTCTATCACCCCGTTATCCAGAATGACATTAGAGTCAAGCGCAACGCCAGTGACATTTTTGTTTAAGGTGCGGATATTGCCGCCTAAAATCGGCTGCTGCTCAAAGGCACTGATTTCATGTTGCTTATCCAGAAAATACGCGGCTGCCATGCCTGCTGTCCCACCACCGATGATCGCTATTTTCATAATGTTAAATAAACCCATCCTATACTAAACATCCATGGCTTTAAAAATGGCAGCATTATCAGATGGCAGCCCAATTTTAACCTAAATCCCTCATCAAATCAGTTTTGGATTGTCCAACAAACCCTATATCCAAAACCGCAGGCAGAAAAAACTCACTCACTAACAAAGGCTGTGCCGGTATCGCATAAACCGTACGTCTGCCCCACACAGGCTGTTGTATCTGAAATTCGTTCCGGCACATTTCGCGCCATGCCCCAAGGGTTAGTTGGGTGATTTCCAAACCTAAACGTTGCAAGTTGGGATACGCAAAAATCACCTCCCCAAGCGGACGCGTACCTAGGTGAGAAAGGTTGCGATGTGCAACGTTAATGGTGGTTTCTGGGATGATGGAGCGGGCGAGGATTAAGGGGGTGCTATCGGCGTATAACAGCACTTCCCGAATCAAGGTATATTGCGCTTGTGGCAGCCTAAGCAACTGCCGTTCGTTAATAAACGGTTTGTGCCAGTGTTGCAGGAGGATTTTGACGCGCAAGCGACTGCCGAAATGGCAGCGTAAACGTTGTGTGAGTGAACCCGTTTCATAGACCCAAGACTGTACGTTGGCAGGTAAATTTTGCCGGATGCCGGTACGCCGCTTAAGCCACTGCGGTGCTTGAGTAAATAAAGTGCTATGGGTGGGCAATGGGATTATACCTCGGCGTAGTGGGTGGCAGTGCCGATCCAGCGTTTAATGAGCGGTTCGATGGCGGCGGGAGATTCTGTTAATAATAGGTCGGCAGTTTGTTGGACGTTTTCCAGCAGGCTTAAGTCGCGGGCTAAATCGGCAATTTTAAACTGCATTTGTCCTGTTTGGCGCGTTCCCATGACTTCCCCGGGGCCGCGCAGTTGCAAGTCTTTTTCGGCGATGATGAAGCCATCTTGAGTTTCGCGCAAGATACCTAAGCGCTCACGCGCAGTATTGGATAACGGCGATTGATACATGAGTAAGCAAAAGCTGTCATGACTGCCGCGCCCTACGCGACCACGAAGTTGGTGCAGTTGTGACAGCCCTAGGCGCTCGGGGTTTTCGATGATCATAAGACTGGCATTGGCGACATCTACGCCGACTTCGATGACGGTGGTGGCGACCAGTAAATCAATGCTGTGGTTTTTAAATGCCAGCATCACCGCTTCTTTTTCGCTAGGTTTCATACGTCCGTGAATGAGCGCAACACGTAAAATAGGCAAGGCAGCGGTTAGGTTTTCAAACGTTTTTTCCGCGGCTTCGCATTCCAACACGTCGGATTCTGCAATCAAGGTACACACCCAGTAAGCTTGTTTTTTTTGCATTACCCATTGGTTAATGCGATTAATCACGTCTTGCCGCCGTTCGCTAGGAATGACGCTGGTGACGATGGGTTTACGGCCGGGCGGGAGTTCGTCAATAATCGAAATATCCAGATCAGAATATTGCAACATGGCGAGGGTTCGAGGAATAGGCGTGGCGGTCATCACCAACTGATGCGGACGAATGCCAGCGGCCTGCCCTTTGTCGCGTAAAGCCATGCGTTGATGCACCCCAAAGCGGTGTTGTTCGTCAATAATAACCAGCCCAAGTTTTTTAAACTGCACATTTTCCTGAAATAAGGCGTGTGTGCCGATGATGATGCCTGCGCTGCCATCCGCCAATGTTTGTAAGGCTTCCACGCGGGCTTTGCCTTTGACTTGACCGGTTAAATAAACAATGTAAATGTCAAAGGCGGCAAACCAAGCTTGAAAGTTGCGGTGATGTTGTTCTGCCAGTAATTCCGTCGGTGCCATCAGCGCCACTTGAAAACCGGCACTAAGCGCCAGCAACGCGGCGTAAGCAGATACCACCGTTTTACCTGAACCGACATCGCCTTGAATGAGCCGTAGCATTGGATGGGATTTTGCGCAATCGGCACTAATTTCGGTGATGACCCGTTGCTGCGCGCCAGTTAATTTAAACGGCAGTTGCTGCAAAAATCGCTGAATGGTTTGCGTATCGCTTTGCAAAGGCGGCGCAGTTGCAGTTTGATAAGTTACTTTAGCGGTGCGTAAACTTAAATGATGCGCGAGGAGTTCTTCAAAGGCTAAGCGTTTTAAGGCGGGTAATTCACCATTACTTAACAGGTTTGCGTTGATTTTTTCACTGGGCGCATGTAAGGTTTGTAAGGCTTCCAGCAAACTAGGATAGCGGTAGCGTTCTAAAATAACCGCAGGTAGCCAGTCGATAAGTTCTGCTGGGTTGGCTAGGCAATAACTGAGTGTTTGGGCAATCGCTTTACGGATTGTATTTTGGTTAAGGCCTTCGGTTAAGGGATAAACAGGGGTGAGGCGGTCTTCGGTGCGGCAATGCTCGGGGCTGGCAATGACCTGATATTCAGGATGCACGATTTCAAGACCCGTGTAACTAAAGCGGACTTCGCCAAAACAACTGATGGTGGTGCCAACACTGAGTTGTTGCAGTTGGCGGGCGTTAAAGTGAAAAAAGCGCAGATTGATAAAACCGCTGTCGTCGCTGATACGGCAAATTAAACTGGCGCGACGACCTTGCGTGGCTTCTATAAACTCAACCTTGCCGCAAATGAGTACATTCATCTCACTGTGCAATGAACCTATGGGGTAGAGGCGAGTGCGGTCTTCATAACGCAGCGGCAGGTGGAACAACAGGTCGCGGACGACATTAATACCTAAGCGGGTCAGTTTTTGGGCGGATTGTTTGCCAACGCCAGTGAGAGTATCGTCGGGTTGATTGAGTAATTCCAATGCCGTTACTCCCCTATCCCTTCGGGGTTGGGGTTGGGG
>JABFRM010000106.1 GCA_013141155.1 Methylococcaceae bacterium
GTCGGGACGATATTGTGCCAGGGGTATCGGGGCTTGCGGAGCAAAATAACTGTCGCGTAGTCTTTTGCCGCTTGCTTGGGCTGGGATGCCCAAAACAAGCTATCGCAAAAGTAGCGACTCTCCTTATAGCGATAGCCACCGATGGCAGCTTATGGGTGGCAGATTTTAACAATTCTCGCGTGCAACATTTAACGGTGGATGCTAAGCTTATTGAACAGTTTGGAGGAGAGGGCAATGGCCCTGGGCAGTTTGCAGGAATTTATGGCATTCCTGGTGGTATTACCTTAAGCGCAGATGGCAGTTTATGGGTCCTTGACTCTGGCAATAACCGCATCTAAAAATTTGTTACCGGCGTACAGTCGAATTTGCTTTATCGCTATACTGATTTAGG
This sequence comes from Methylococcaceae bacterium, assembly GCA_013141155.1. GTDB lineage: Bacteria > Pseudomonadota > Gammaproteobacteria > Methylococcales > Methylomonadaceae > SXIZ01. The sequence goes on from JABFRM010000106.1 coordinate 392, forward strand.
TATATTGAATGGAAGTGCTATCAGTGGAAAAGGAGCTTATCTGGGTGTAGCGGCTATCAATAATGCCGGACAGGTAACTGGAACTCGAATAGTTGATGGCAGCTTTCACGCCTTCATCACCAATAGCAGTGGGCAAATGACTGATTTGGGTACATTAGGTGGAGATTTTAGCACTGCAACGGCTATCAATAACGCTGGGCAGGTGACCGACTATTCCCAAACCACGACGAGCCCCACGGGTCACGGCAATGCCTTCGTTACGAATAGCAGCGGGCAAATGACTGATTTGGGTAACGATACCCAAGGATGGGCTATTAACGACGCTGGGCAGGTAACTGGGTCTGTTAGCAGTGTAACCGATGGCAATTACAATTACCACGCCATCGTCATCAATAGCAACGGGCAAATGACTGATTTGGGTACATTGGGAGGAGACCGGAGTTCTGGGTGGGCTATCAATAACGCAGGGCAGGTTACTGGAACGGCTCAAATTACCGATGGTAGCGATCATGCCTTCGTCACCGATAGCAACGGGCAAAAGACTGATTTGGGTACGTTGGGTGGAAGCCAGAGTCATGGGAGGGCTATCAATAACGCAGGGCAGGTGGCTGGGGAGGCTGAGACGGCAGATGGTAGCATCCATGCCTTCGTCACCAATAGTAGTGGTCAAATGACTGATTTAGGTACATTAGGTGATGGTCATTATATGGGGGTGTCGGATATTAATAATGCTGGGCAAATAGTAGGTTCATTTTTCAAAGCTCCTGCTGCCGGTGCCTTTGTAACAAATCCAACTGCCAGTTTTAAATATTCAGGTGCCTTTGTAACAGATAACGGCGTTGTGAAGGATCTTAATAGCTTAGTTGCTAATTCGGCTGGTTCGACTCTTATTAGTGCAAATGGAATCAATGATGTAGGACAGATTACAGGTACAAGCATTCTTAACGGTTTAATACACGCTTTTCTGCTAACCCCCGTCGCCTCCTGTGACGCGAATAAGGACGGCAAGGTCAATGTAACCGACCTGTCGATCATTTACACCGCCAAAAACACCGTCAATCCAGCCTATGACCTGGATGGCGATGGCAAGGTGACGGTCAGGGACATGCGGATTTGTGTCTTGAAGTGCAACAATGCCAACTGTCAACCTTAACCCAACCTTTTTCACACTCAAGGAATGCAATTATGAATATTTATGTTAAACCCCCTGGCGCATTAATGCGTATAAAATCCATACGGAGCATAGCGGCTTTGGCATTGGTTTTGGTCTTAAATACTGCGAATGCCGTTACTGTTTCACTGGCCACTCCCAAACCTATTTATCGGGGCATAGACGGCGATGTTAGTAATGTTGTGTATTTTTCGCCCGGCGAACGAGTTCAATTTGATGTTATTATTTCAGGATTGGGGGACGGAGCCGCCCCGTCACTCGGCGCTTACGATCTAGAAATGTTCGACCCAACAGCAGCTTTTGGCAATACATTTGATGGCATAACATACGGAACAGGTCTTGGAGCAACGCTAACAGATAGCGTTTCATTTACGAATGAAACAAAGTATGGCGCGCCTACTCAGGTCATGCACATAAGCCAAACCAGCCTTGAACCAGCCGCCACATTGATTGCTAACCAACCCACTTCATTTACATTGGCTTCGTTGTTTTTTACGTTAAATAGTGGTTCGACAATAGTTGTTGCTGACAGCATCCTAAGCGATGAGAACGGCAATGCTATCATTCATGATACTTCGGTTGGCTTTGATTATGGCTTAAATATACGTCCTGCCACTGTTCCGCTCCCCGCCACTTGGCTGTTGTTTTCAACAGGCTTGGCCTTGCTTGGAGGATCGCGGCGACGGTCTGTAAGTTGCAGAAAAGCGTAGCACTTAAATCAGATGGGGTGGCGGGATTGTGTACGCCACCTTCTGTTTTCAACAGCCTAGGCCAATGGGGTGATGGTATGGATGCTGGAATCCCTGTCAATATGACGGTGCTTGCTGAAGTATCTTGCTAAGCAGAACAAACTTTCGGGTTGTATTAAATGCTTATTCTTTAGTGTCGGCGTGGACTCAGTAAACCCGCTCTTTGGGTGGGATCATCTCAACCTCATCGGTTAAGGTATACAGATGTACGGGGCGATAATCAATGCTCACTTTGCCGTCTTTTAGCCAGGTTAAGCTGTGTTTCAGCCAATTTTTATCGTCGCGTTTGGGAAAATCTTCCCGCGCATGTCCGCCGCGGCTTTCTTGGCGATTACCCGCAGCACTAAGGGTAACGGTCGCTTGGCAAAGCAAATTGTCCAGCTCCAAGGTTTCCACCAAATCGGTGTTCCAGATTAACGACTTATCACTCACACTGACTTCGCTAAACGATTGGCGGATGTCTGCCATCGTCTGAATGCCTTCTTCCAAGGTCTTGGCGGTACGGAATACCGCCGCTTTGGTTTGCATGGTTTTTTGCATGGCGAGGCGCACATCGGCGGTTCTTAAAGTCCCATTGGCATGGCGGATTTTATCGAAACGCGCAATGGCTTTATCACAGGCATTAGGTGCTAAAGGTTTTTGCACGCTGCCGGGTTTGATTAGCTCGGTGCAACGAATCGCTGCCGCACGGCCAAAGACGATTAAGTCCAATAAAGAATTTGAACCGAGCCGATTTGCCCCATGCACCGAAACGCAAGCAGCCTCTCCGATCGCCATCAGTCCAGGAACAATACTATCGGGATTGCCGTCTTTTAAAGTGACCACTTCCGCTTTGTAATTGGTCGGAATACCGCCCATATTGTAATGCACGGTGGGTAGAATAGGGATCGGTTCCTTAGTTACGTCGACCCCTGCAAAAATGCGCGCAGTTTCGGAAATGCCCGGCAGGCGTTCGTGGATAATCGCGGGATCAAGGTGTTCAATATGCAAGTAGGCATGATCTTTTAAGGGGCCTACGCCGCGCCCTTCGTTGATTTCGATGGTGATAGCCCGGCTTACGACATCGCGGGACGCTAAATCTTTAGCGACCGGCGCGTAACGTTCCATAAAGCGTTCGCCTTCCGAATTGGTCAAATAGCCGCCTTCGCCGCGTACCCCTTCAGTGATCAAGCAGCCTGCACCATAAATGCCGGTTGGATGAAACTGCACAAATTCCATATCTTGCAGAGGCAAACCAGCGCGTAACACCATCGCGTTGCCATCGCCAGTCACGGTATGCGCAGAGGTGCAGGAAAAATAACTGCGCCCATATCCGCCAGTTGCCAATACGGTCATTTGCGCTTTAAAGAGATGCAATGAGCCGTCATCCAAGCGCCACGCCAACACCCCGCGGCATTCGTCACCCTCCATGATTAAATCCAGCGCAATGTATTCCACAAAAAATTCAGCGTGGTGTTTTAAGGCTTGCTGGTACAGGGTATGTAAAATCGCATGACCGGTTAAATCGGCTGCCGCACAGGTACGTTGCGCCTGGCCTTTGCCATAGTGGGTAGTCATGCCGCCAAAGGCGCGTTGGTAGATTTTCCCGTCCGGTGTACGGGAAAACGGTACACCGTAATGTTCCAGCTCAATCACCGCAGGGATAGCTTCGCGGCACATATATTCAATGGCATCCTGGTCGCCCAGCCAGTCAGAGCCCTTTACAGTATCGTACATATGAAAGCGCCAGTGATCTTCGCCCATATTGCCTAGTGCGGCGCTGATGCCCCCTTGTGCGGCGACGGTATGGCTGCGGGTCGGGAATACTTTGGTGATGCAGGCGGTTTTTAACCCCTTTTCGACCATCCCAAAGGTGGCGCGCAGACCTGCGCCACCTGCACCGACCACCACCACGTCATGCTCATGTTCAATGATTTTATAGCCTTCGCTCATGGGTTACCCTGCAAAGAATGTGTTAAAAAGCGCCGCAAAAGCGATAAACGCCAGGATACCAAAAACGATATTGATCGCCCGAATGGACAATGTTTGGATGGCTTGCTGCGGCACATAGTCTTCAATAACCACTTGCAGACCCAAAGCAGCATGGTAAAAAACCGCCGCAATCCAGGCGCTAAGTGCTAAGGCATTAAGCGGTGAAGTGATCCAATCAACAGTAGTCTGATAAGGTGCGGTAGAAATTAACTTGAGTAACATAATTAACCAGTAGCTTAAAGGGATCAGTAACAGCGCAGTGATGCGTTGTAGCAACCAGTGTACCGTCGGGTTAGCCCCGCAGAGTTTTGAAAGAGTGGATTTAAAATCCATGGGCAAATCCTGTGGTTAGATCAATAGCAAAGTTGTGGCGGTAAGCAGTAATGACGCCAGTAATTCATACAGGGCATATTGCTGCAAGATAGCTTTGTCAAAACTTTTGCCGGTATCCCAGATAAGATGCCGCACGCCATGACACAGATGAAAAAACAAGGCGTAGAGCATGCCCCAGTAAACCAGTTTTACAAGCCACCACTGCATAACCTGTTGCAAGGCAGCATAAGCTTCAGCGCCACTAGCAATCATGACCAGCATATAAACGACCAGGAGCAGACCTGCCGATAAGGCAACGCCGGTGATGCGATGAGTGATGGAAATAAGTCCGGTCAGCGGGAGCTTATAGACTTGCAGATGGGGTGAAAGCGGTCGATTGGAGTTCATAGTCCGGCAATTATCAAGGCGTAATGAAACTAACAGGTGAGTATGTAAGGTAAGCAGTTATGTATCTGAGAGTCATGTGCTAAAACTAGCTTTATTTAAGTGCATTAAAACTGCGTGGTAATTAGTGTAACCGATGCAAGGGTAAATTAATATCTTAAACTGAGTGTATTATGCGTGCTGTAATTTAAAAGAATTTTAGATGGTTTTTTAGGGTTGTAACGGGGTTGGTTGCACATGTTTTCTGATTGCTGCCGTGCGCTTTAGGGGTTGTTCGTGGGTACAAGGTTTGTTTCAAACATGTCGTTTTTATAAATGCTTATTCAGTTGCTAATGGCTATTCTGGCGATGATGTTACAATGTGTGAGGTTTTAAATACTAAATTACGCTTATTATTATGATGCTATAACGTTTTAATAATTTTAGGTAGGAAAATCAGAATATCCGTTAAGGGTTTTATTTTAAGGATAAGTGAACAATGAAAACAGTAGCAATTGTCAGTGCATTTTTATTAACGGCCTGTGTGACCATTAATATTTATTTCCCCGCCGCTGCGGCAGAAAAAGCTGCCGATGAGATTATTAAGGGCATTCAGCAGGAACAGCCTAAAGCGAAGCCGCAAGTGAGTTGGTCGGGCTGGCAATTGGCGGTTTTTGAGGCGTTGGATTCAGCGCTGAATGTATTGATTGCGCCTGCCCATGCGGAGGCGGATTTAGCAATAGACAGTGCTGACATCCGGCAGGTGCGCGCGAGTATGCAAAGTCGGTTTGCGGCATTGGATGCGATGTATAGCCAAGGTTTTGTGGGAATCCAGGCGGATGGGTTGTTGACAGTGCGGGATGCGCCGATCAGTGAGCGGAATAATGCCAATAAGTTGGTGGCTGCGGAAAATGCCGATCGTATGAAATTGTATCAGGCGATTGCCAATGCCAATGGTCATCCTGAATGGCTGGAGCAAATTAAGCAGACTTTTGCGGCGAAGTGGGTGAGTAACGCCCAGTCCGGGTGGTGGTATCAAGCGTCTGGTAGCTGGAAACAAAAATAATGAGTTCAAGGCAGCGTAATCGGTCCCGCAAAAAACCGTTACCGGAAACGTCGGTGCGCGTTACCATTGAATCTTTAGCGCATGACGGACGGGGTGTGGCGCATGTGGACGGTAAGGTTATCTTTATTGATGAAGCCTTGCCGGGTGAAGAAGTTGAGTTTATTTATACCGATAGCCGTAAAGATTATGCGGAAGGTAAGGTGTCCACGCTTATTAACCGTGCGCCTGAACGGGTTGATCCGGAATGTGTGCATTATGGGGTGTGCGGGGGTTGTAGTTTTCAGCATGTGGCATCGACGCAGCAGATTGAGATAAAACAAGGGCTGTTGGTTGAGCAATTTAAGCGTATCGGTAAGCTGGCGATTCCTGAGTTGTGGGAACCGCTCATTGGCCCGCATTGGGGCTACCGGCGTAAAGCACGCATGGGGGTTAAATATGTCGCCAAGAAAGGCCGGGTGTTGGTCGGTTTTCGCGAGCGTCGCCAGCCATTTTTAGCGGAAATTGAAAGTTGTAAGGTGATGCATCCGATGGTTGGGGAACGTTTGATGGCCTTGTCTGAGATGATCGGTCAGCTTACGATCCGGGAAAAAATTCCGCAGATTGAGGTGGCGATTGGGGATGATGCTTGCGTGTTGGCGTTCCGGGTTCTGGAGCCGCCGACGCTGGAAGATAAAGCGGTGATGCGGGCATTCGGGCAGGCGCATGGCTTGTCGATTTGTCTGCAATCCAAAGGCCCGGATACGATTGAGCCATTGCCAGGTGAGCCTGTGGTAACGCCGACTTATGCTTTGCCGGAACAAGGCTTAGTCATGCACTTTAAACCTGCGATGTTTACGCAAGTGAATTACGCGATTAATCAGCAAATGATTAGTCGGGTGTTGGCGACCTTTTGTTTAACCAAAGAGGATACGGTGCTGGATCTGTTTTGCGGTTTAGGCAATTTTACCTTACCGTTGGCGACTCAGGCGGGCTTTGTGGTTGGTATTGAAGGTGACCAGCCGCTGGTTAATCATGCCAAGGAAAATGCGCGTCTGAATAATATCCAGAATGTGGAGTTTCATGTGGCAGATTTGTCGCGTGATATTGCGGAGTTGCCTTGGGCTAACCGGCATTATTCTAAAATTTTACTGGATCCCTCGCGTGCTGGAGCGGCAGAGGTGTTGCAGCATTTTAAAAAATGGCAGCCGCAGCAGGTGATCTATGTCTCGTGTAATCCCTCTACGCTGGCGCGAGATGCGGGGATTCTGGTTAATGAGTTGGGGTATCGCTTAATTAAAGCGGGTGTGATGGATATGTTTCCTCAGACCGGGCATGTTGAATCGATTGCGTTGTTTGAGCGATAACCCATGAATCCTGCTAGTTATCTGGATATTTCTATTAGCACGCAACAGCTGGCGCAATATGTTGACGGTGGACTGGCGCGGCAATATTTGATTTCAACCGCTAAAAACGGTGCGGGTGAGCTGAAGGGCAGTGAATGTACACCGACCGGCTGGCATAAAATTCGTGCCAAAATTGGGGGCGGCCAACCAGAAAATACTGTCTTTGTAGGGAGGAGGCCAACCGGTGAAATCTATACGCCGGAGTTGGAGTCGCAATTTCCGCAGCGCGATTGGATTTTAACGCGCATTTTATGGCTGAATGGCCTGGAGCCTGGGAAAAATCGCTATGGCTGCGTGGATAGCGGTTGGCGGTATATTTATATTCATGGCTGTCCAGACTGTTGTGCAATTGGGGTTCCGGCTTCGCACGGTTGTATTCGGATGCGTAATGCAGACTTGTTGGAGTTATTTGAACAAGTTGATGCAGGAATGGCGGTATATATCCATGAGTGAGGGTTCGTTGCAGTTGCAACGTATGGTGCTGGGTATCGAGTACGATGGCAGTCATTTTTTTGGCTGGCAATGGCAGGCTAAATTGCGTAGTGTTCAGGAGGTTTTGCAACACGCGTTATCAAAAGTGGCTAATCATCCCGTTACGGTAATTTGCGCTGGCAGAACCGATACTGGTGTGCATGCTTTAGAGCAAGTAGTGCATTTTGATACCCATTCCGAGCGGACATTACATTCCTGGTTACTGGGGGGCAATGCCAATCTGCCGGAAGATGTGCGTATTACTTGGGTAAAAACCGGAGTGGGTGATTTTCATGCCCGTTACAGTGCAATTGCCCGATTTTATCGCTATGTTATTCTCAATCGTCCGGTTAAATCCGCGTTACAGCCGCGACAGGCAACCTGGTGTGTTGCGCCGCTGGATGTGGGGCGTATGCAACAGGCTGCGCAGTTTTTGGTGGGTAATCATGATTTTTCTTCTTTTAGGTCGCAGGGTTGTCAATCTAAAAGCCCGCAACGCTTGCTGTATTTTATTGAGGTGTCGCGGGAGATGGATCGGGTGATTATTGATCTTTCGGCGAATGCTTTTTTGCACCATATGGTTAGAAATATTGCCGGGGTGCTCATGGAAATTGGCAAAGGTGCGCAGCCTGTGGCATGGACGCAGCATTTATTGCAGGTTAAAGACCGTAAATTGGGTGGGGTTACTGCTTCCCCGTGCGGACTGTTTTTGGGCGGCGTTTATTATCCGGCGCGTTACGGGCTGGTTAAACATCCGATATTTGCGCGGTTACCGGCGGATGCTAAACGCTTTGATGGGGAGGGCGTGGTTTAATTTGACGTTTAGGGTCACGCTGGGTTGGTTGTTAAATAATAATAAATAGGCAAGGTGTTTAGCGTTGCCGCGATAATGATACTTTTAAGGGGGGATAACATGTTTAATCTTAATGATGGGTTCGCATTTCAGGTGCATGGTGGTGGTGAGCATGGCGGCGGTGTTTCTGAGGGGTTGAATGATTTGCTGGCATTTTTAAGCAGTTTACCCGGTCACTCAGGCCCTGAAGTTTTTAACCTGTTATTACCGGGTATTGCCGCAATGGCGAATATTCACCCGTTGGCTGTGCATTTCCCCATTGCTTTGTTAACCCTGTTTTTTTTGGTGGAGTTGGCTGCCTGTGTTTTCAGACAAGCACAGTGGCACACATTCGCCAGCGGCTTATTGTATTTAGGTACTTTGTGTGCTGCCGGTGCCGTGTATTTGGGTTTTCAGGCGGCAGAGTCGGTGGCACATGATGAGGCGGCGCACCTGATTATGGAGAAGCATGAGGCTTTTGGTGTTGCTATTCTCAGTTTGGCGATTTTTTTATCTGTTTGGCGCTATTTTTTTAATGTCCACAAAAACAGCGGCGTGCAGGTGCTTTATTTACTGTTTGCGGCGGCACTGAATTTGTTGATAGTGCTGGGTGCTGATTTAGGGGGGTTAATGGTTTACCATCATGGGGTGTCGGTTAATGCCATTCTTAATTCCCCTGCCTTGAGTATGCCAGAACCACTGTCTGAACCTGCTCATGACCATGCGCATGGGCATAATCACGAGCATGGCCACGATCATAGTGGGCATGATCATTAAAGTGGTATTCCCTATTTAGCGCCGCTTTTTGGCTTGATTTTATGGTATTCTAGCTGGCTTTTAGCTGGGATAGTTTTGAGAGTTGCTGTATGCGGACACGCGTTAAAATCTGCGGTTTTACCCGTGTTGAAGATGCCGTTTTAGCCGCGCGGTTAGGGGTTGATGCCATAGGCTTGGTGTTTTATGCGCAAAGTCCCCGAAATGTGACTATTACGCAAGCAGTGCAGATTGTAAAAGCCTTGCCGGCATTTACCACAGTGGTGGGTTTGTTTGTAGATGCAGAGAAGGCGTGGATTGCTGAAGTGCTTGAGCGGGTGTCAGTGGATTGTCTGCAATTTCATGGCGAAGAGCCACCTGAAGCCTGTGATTTATTCGGTAAGCCTTATATCAAAGCTATCCGGGTTCAGAAGCAGACCGATATAACGGCTTTGGCGCATGATTACCGCAATGCGGCGGGTCTATTGTTGGATGCTTATCATCCAGATGCCAAGGGGGGGACTGGTTTGGCGTTCGATTGGTCATTGATTCCTAAACAGTGCGCGCTGCCGGTTATTTTGGCGGGTGGTTTGTTGCCGGAAAATGCAAAAACCGCTATTCAGCAATGTCAACCGTATGCGTTAGATGTGAGCAGTGGTGTAGAAGTAGCTAAGGGCATTAAGGATGGTGCGAAAATGGCTGCATTTTTAAAAGAAGCTAACGAAGGTGATAGAAGTTAATACTATGACAGAACACTATACGATGCCGGACGCGCGGGGTCATTTTGGACCTTATGGCGGAACTTTTGTCGCCGAAACGCTTATTCCGCCGATTCAGGAATTAAATGCCGCTTATCAGCGGTATTTGAGTGATCCTGAATTTTTGGCAGAAATGGATGCTGATTTACAACATTACGTTGGTCGTCCCTCGCCGTTATACCATGCTGAGCGCTGGAGCCGTGAACTGGGCGGGGCGCAGATTTATCTTAAGCGCGAAGATCTTAATCATACCGGTTCGCACAAAATTAATAACACCATCGGACAGGCTTTACTGGCGAAGCGTATGGGTAAAACCCGCATTATCGCTGAAACCGGCGCTGGTCAGCATGGGGTTGCAACGGCGACCGTAGCCGCCAGAATGGGCTTGGAGTGCGTCGTGTACATGGGCGCTATCGATGTCGCGCGGCAATCGTTGAATGTCTACCGGATGAAGCTCTTAGGCGCAACCGTGGTGCCGGTCGAGTCCGGCTCTAAAACCCTGAAAGATGCGTTAAATGAAGCGCTGCGGGACTGGGTAACCAATGTGGACAACACGTTCTATATTATCGGTACGGTCGCAGGGCCGCATCCTTATCCTGCAATGGTGCGCGATTTTCAGGCCATTATTGGGCGGGAATCGAAGCAGCAATGTTTAGAGATGACCGGGCGCTTACCGGATGCGTTGGTGGCGTGTGTCGGCGGTGGTTCTAATGCGATTGGTTTGTTTTATCCGTTTATTGATGATTCTGCGGTTAAGTTGATTGGTGTCGAGGCTGCGGGTGATGGTATTGCTACGGGTCGGCATTCAGCCCCTTTAAGTGCCGGTCGCCCGGGTGTTTTGCATGGAAATCGCACTTACTTAATGGCGGATGATGATGGCGAAATTATTGAAACCCATTCTATTTCAGCCGGTTTGGATTATCCTGGTGTCGGCCCTGAACATGCCTGGTTAAAAGATACGGGTCGGGCTGAGTATGTCAGTATTACCGATGACGAGGCTTTGGGCGGCTTTCATGCCTTAACACGCATGGAAGGGATTATTCCAGCGTTGGAGTCCAGTCATGCCATGGCTTACACCATGAAGTTAGCACCGAGAATGCGGAAAGATGAAATCATTATTATCAATCTCTCTGGTCGTGGCGATAAAGATATGCAAACTATGGCGAAACGTGAGGGGATAGAACTGTGAGTCGATTGAAGGCCAAATTTGAAGCACTTGCCAAAGCCGAGCGTAAAGCGTTAATTCCGTTTATCACTGCGGGTGATCCGCATCCTGATTTTACCGTGTCCATGATGCACGCTATGGTTGAGGCGGGAGTGGATGTTATTGAGTTAGGGGTACCCTTTTCCGATCCGGTGGCGGATGGCCCGGTTATTCAGCGCGCCAGTGAACGTGCGCTGGCACATAAAATGAGTTTAAGACGAACCTTGCAGATTGTTGCCGACTTTCGTAAAAGTGATCAACTTACGCCGGTTGTGATCATGGGCTATCTGAATCCTATTGAGGCAATGACTTATGAGGGTTTTGCTAATGCGGCACAACGCGCGGATGTTGACGGGGTATTGACGGTTGATTTACCCCCTGAGGAAGCTGAGGAATGTGCCACTTTATTAAAAGCACGGGATATTGATTCAATTTTTCTGTTGGCCCCAAACAGTACCGACGAACGCATCAAAATGATGGCTGCGATAGGCAGTGGCTATATCTATTATGTGTCGCTTAAAGGGGTAACCGGCGCCGGGCATTTGAATATTCAGGATGTGCAAGCTAAATTACAACAAATACAGGCAATTACCTCTGTCCCTGTCGCGATTGGTTTTGGGGTAAAAGATGCTGAAACGGCCAAGATGATTGCCACAGTCGGCGATGGTGTAGTGGTCGGGAGCGCTTTGATCAGTAAAATTGAAGCAAATTTAGATGATCTGGAACGGGCTAAAGCTGACATTATTACTTTATTAGCCGCTATGCGGATGGCAATGGATAGTTAGTCTGGCTATAGTGAGTTAAGTGTGGAGCATAAAAAATGAGTTGGTTTGAAAAGCTGGTTACTTCAAAAATTAGAACCGAAGGTTCCAATAAAAAAGGCGCTGTGCCAGAAGGCTTGTGGAATAAATGTCCAGGCTGTAATGCGATTTTGTATAACATTGAATTGGAAAGAAATTTAAATGTTTGCCCAAAATGTGATCACCACATGCGTATTTCTGCGCGGGTGAGATTGGAGATGTTTTTAGATGAAGAAGGTCGGCTAGAAATTGGTAAAAATTTAAAGCCTACCGATCCTTTAAAATTTAAAGACACTAAACGCTATAAAGATCGCCTTAGCCAAGCGCAAAAGCAAAGTAAAGAAACGGATGCGTTAGTGGTTATGGAAGGGCAATTGCGGGGTCAAGGCATCGTAGCGGCAGCATTTGATTTTAGCTTTATGGGTGGCTCTATGGGCTCCGTGGTTGGCGAGCGTTTTGTGCGTGGCGTGAACCGAAGTCTGGAGCTTGGCGTGCCGTTTATTGTGTTCACGGCCAGTGGCGGGGCGCGTATGCAGGAGTCGTTGTTCTCACTGTTTCAGATGGCTAAAACCAGTGCTGCGCTAACCAAATTATCCGCTGCGGGCATTCCGTATATTTCTTTTATGACCGATCCTACCATGGGCGGGGTTTCCGCCAGTTTGGCCATGTTGGGTGACTTGAATATCGCAGAACCACAAGCCTTGATCGGCTTTGCAGGGCCGCGGGTGATTGAGCAAACCGTACGTGAAAAGTTACCGCAAGGTTTTCAACGTAGTGAGTTTTTGCAGGAGCATGGCGCCATTGATATGATTATAGATAGGCGTGCAATACGCGATAGAATTGCCGGTATTTTAGCGATGCTAACCAAAAATCAAGTTAATCAAACAAGAAAAATTGCGAGTGAAGCAGTGTCCGCTGAGATTGATACGGCTGAATTTTAATTAAGCCCATGTGTTTTTTAAAAGTCTGCATTGAATTTATAACCTTTAAGGCGATTAAGTTCGGGGGTGGTTATGCACTTTGATTCCTTGCAGGAGTGGTTGGCTTGGCAGGAAGGGTTGCATTCGCAAGTGATTGACTTGGGTCTTGAACGTGTGAATGCTGTGTATAGTCGTTTATTGCCAGCGGGAAATCACACGCCAACGCTAACTGTTGCCGGTACCAATGGTAAAGGCTCCTGTATCGCCCTGTTGTCTGAGATTTATCAGGCTCAGGGCTATCGCGTCGGTGCGTTTACTTCCCCGCATATTCTCCAGTATAACGAACGAATCTGTATCAATGGTCAGCCAGTTTCAGATGCATTGCTTTGTACAGCTTTTGAACGTATTGAAGCCTGTCGCAATGATGTTTCTTTAAGTTTTTTTGAATTTAGTACTCTCGCGGCGTTGGATATTTTCTCGCGCGAAAATATCGACGTGCAATTGTTGGAAGTGGGTTTGGGTGGTCGTCTGGATGCAGTGAATATTGTTGCTGCCGATGTTGCGATTATCAGCAGTATCGGAATAGACCATGCAGATTGGTTGGGGGATACTCGTGAAGCCATTGCCATTGAGAAAGCCGGTATTTTTAGAGCTGCTATGCCCGCCATTATTGGTGATCCCTGCCCGCCGGTTACGCTGATACAGGCCGCGAAGGATTGTGGTGCGCAGTTGTGTTGTATTAATCAGGACTTTCATTATCAATGCCTTGAAGATCGTTGGGTTTGGCAAGGGCGACACAAACAATATTTGACGCTGCCTTTTCCGGCGTTAAAAGGTAAACATCAGTTTTTGAATGCGGCGGCGGTTTTAGCGGCAATTGAGCAAATGCAGGAGCGCTTACCCGTTAATGAACGCGCTATTTGTTTGGGATTAATGGGCGTCAATTTAAATGGCCGATTTCAGTTTATTAATTCAGTAGTGCCGGTTTTACTGGATGTAGGCCATAATCCACAGGCGGTTGGAACTTTGTTTGAGTACGTGACACAAACATTTCCCCATAAAAGACTGCATGCGGTTTTTGCGATGATGAAAGACAAAGATATTCGCAGTGTTATTGAGATTATGCAGCCTTTGGTTTATGACTGGGTTATTGCGCCTTTGGATAATTCACGAGCAGCATCAACACCCATGTTACAGGCAATATTTGAAGAAGTCGGTGTTGCCCGAGTTATGGGTGATTTTGTCGATTTTAAAGCAGCTTTTAAGTATGCTTTACACAATTCTACAGCGGATGATTTGATTGTTGTGTTTGGGTCTTTTTTCTTGGTATCGGCTTATCTTGCTGAATTTGGTGGTGATGCGCCGGCTATTAATGCAGCACTTATTAAACAGGCGCTACAAACAAAATTAGACGGTACTAATTTAATTCAAGATGCACAAACTGGGGAGGCTATGTGTCAATGACGAATGAGTTAAAGCAACGCTTGGTTGGGGTGGCGGTTATTACGGCAATAGCGGCAATTTTTTTACCAATGCTATTTGATGATCCGGTACACGAAAGCGGCAAAGCAGTGAATGAAATAGTCATTCCTGAACCCCCTGAAATCGCAGAGCCTGAGATTATTCCACCAGTTACCGCGTCGCCACAAATTTATCCATTGTCATCGACGCCAGAGGGCGGACTCTCAGAGGATGAAATTGCTGGCACAAATGGTGAATTAGGCGAAACGGGCGTCAACAATACTTTGGCGCCCAATGAACTGATCGACGAAGCTGAAGCCGATGTGAAAGCGGCGAAAAGAATGACGGAAGAAGAGCTGTTCACATTGAATGATAAAAAAGCGCGTGAAAGCATTTTGACTGGAAAAGCTGCGGATATTTCCGTAGCAAAAGTGAATCAAGACAAAAAACCAGGTGAGAAAAAAGCCAACGACAATGTTTTGGTAAGTGCTAAAGCCAAAGATACCCTTGACGCCGAGAGTAAAGTGAAAAATAAACTCGAAGCTGATAAGCAAGCTAAACTTGAAGTACTAAAAAGAGTTAGGGATAAGCTGGCCGCAGACAAAAAAACGCAAGATAAGATGGCAGTGGCTAGTAAGCTAAATGAAAAGCTTGAAATGGATAGAAGCATTAAGGCTCAACTGGATGATGATAAAAAAGCCCTTGATAAATATGCGAAAGAACAGGCAGATTACCGAAAGTTAGCGGCGAAAAAAAATCAGGAAAAAGAGTTGGCTGACAAAAAAGCGGTTGCAAAACTGGCTATTGAAACTAAAAATGTCGCTAAACAACAGGCTTTGGATGATAAAGCTGCGGTAGCTAAAATAGCCGCTGATAAGCAGGCGGCTGCAAAAGCAATCACCAATACGCCAGTTAACGTGCGCTGGTATATTCGTTTGGGGAGTTTTGGTCAAGAAGCAAATGCCATTACTTTACGGGACAAATTGCGCAAACAAGGGTATCCAGCGGTTGTAGATACGATTAATTCAGCCGGTAAGGGCAAGTTATACCGTTTGCGCGTAGGGCCCGAATTAAGTAAAGCAGTGGCTGAAAAAACTCGGCAAAAAATGGATGCTCAAAATAATTCCAAAAGCATCTTGGAATTACAATAGCGCTATTACCACTCAGGATTTTTCTGTGGTCAGGATGGTTTTTTCGGATTGATAGGGTGTCGCGTGGAATGGCAAGTGAGGCGTTTATGTTATCCTTTTTAAGTTCGTGGCGATTATGATTTGGGTTGATTACGCCCTGCTTGGATTGCTGACTATTTCTGCAATTATGGGCTTGTTACGCGGTTTTAGAGTGGAAGTCTATGCCTTATTAATATGGATTTTAGGGGTCTGTGTAAGCTGCATTTTTTGTAGTGAATTATCGATATTCCTAAAGGATTTCATTAGCGACCCAGTGCTTAAAATTGCGGTTGCTTTTCTCGGCTTACTGTCGTTTACCTTGGTGGTGGGGAGCTTAATCGGTTACTTATTAGGTGAAGCACTGGTGCGTACAGATTTCCTCGGACGTTTGCTGGGGGTGTTGATGGGTGGAATGCGTGGTTTGGTCATTGTATCCGTCCTGGTGTTGCTGGCGGGTTTGACACCCATGCCCACCGAGGCTTGGTGGCACGAGGCGCAGCTTATTTTCCCTTTCCAAAAAATAGTCTTGCGATTGCGTGACAGTATCCCCTCGGATTTGGCACGCAATATCAATTATGAATAATTTCCTTATCTGAGTATAAAACCCTATGTGTGGTATTGCGGGTATTGTTTCCCATCAAAATGTTAATCAGGATTTATATGATGCACTGACCGTTTTGCAGCATCGCGGTCAAGATGCGGCTGGTATTGTGACTTGTGAAGATGGGCGCTTACATTTGCGTAAAGGTAATGGCTTAACGCGGGATGTTTTTACCAATAGCCAAATGCTTAAATTAAGGGGCAACATGGGCATCGCTCATGTGCGTTACCCTACCGCAGGTTGCACCAGTTCGGCTGAAGCGCAACCGTTTTATGTGAACTCGCCATTCGGGTTAACTTTGGCGCACAACGGCAACTTAACCAATACTGATGAATTAAAGCAACAATTGTTTGTAGAAGATCAGCGGCATATCAATACCGATTCTGACTCTGAAGTGTTGTTGAATATATTTGCGCATGAATTACAAAGCATCGGTAAACTAAAATTAACCCCTGATGACGTTTTTCAGGCGGTGCGTGGTGTACATAAACGCTGTCGCGGCGCTTATGCAGTCACAATTATGATTGCGGGATTTGGCATCTTAGCTTTTCGAGATCCTCATGGCATCCGTCCGCTGGTGTTTGGTGAGCGCCACTCTGAATTGGGGCCGGAATTTATGGTTGCCTCTGAAAGTGTTGCCTTGGATGTATTGGGTTTTAATCTTATTCGAGATGTCGCGCCCGGTGAGGCGGTTTTTATTGAAGCTAACGGCACTTTACATACCTTGCAGTGCAGTGACAACGTCGATCATTGTCCGTGCATATTTGAGTATGTTTATTTTGCGCGCCCTGATTCAATGATTGACAATATTTCGGTATATAAAGCCCGTTTGCGCATGGGTGAAAAACTGGCTAATAAAATTAAACGCGAATGGCCTGATCATGATATTGATGTGGTTATTCCCATCCCCGATACTAGCCGTACCTCTGCGCAACAATTGGCAGAGGTGTTGGGGGTAAAATTCAGTGAAGGCTTTATTAAAAATCGCTATATAGGCCGGACGTTTATAATGCCTGGACAACAAATGCGCAAACGCTCCGTGCGGCAAAAACTCAATGCCATTGATCTTGAATTTAGGGGCAAAAATGTTTTACTGGTCGATGATTCCATCGTGCGCGGGACGACCTCGGAACAAATTATTCAAATGGCAAGAGATGCTGGCGCTAAAAAAGTGTATTTTGCCTCTGCTGCGCCACCAGTACGTTATCCTAACGTGTATGGCATTGACATGCCAGCTGCGCATGAACTGATCGCGCATAACCGCAATGAAGAGGAAGTGTGCTTAGCATTGGGGGCGGATCGCATTGTTTATCAAGATTTGCAGGATTTAATAGATGCTGTTCGGAAAGGCAACACAACTATAAAGCATTTTGATACTTCTTGTTTTGATCATCACTACATTACTGGCGACATTGATGATGCTTATTTGGAACGTATTGAGTTATTGCGCAATGATAAGGCACGCGCGGCACGTAATTCTGAAGACTTTATTATTGAGATGCAAAATTCAGACTAACAAGATTGGGTAGTCAAATTAAGTGACGAAACGTCTATCCTACAGCTTTTTATACAGCTAGGTTAAAACAAGTTTATGAACGATAACGATATTAATTGGCAAGATTTCGCGATAGAAACGCAAGCGATTCGTGCGGGACAGCAGCGAACCCATGAAGATGAGCATAGCATACCTATTTTCATGACCTCCAGCTACGTTTTTAAAAATGCCGAAGAAGCCGCACTCAGATTTACCGGTAAGCAAGCGGGTAACATATATTCGCGTTTTACCAATCCGACTGTACGAGTGTTTCAGGAACGGCTTGCCCTGATGGAAGGCGGTGAGAGTTGTCTAGCATTTTCCTCGGGTATGGCAGCCATTATGGCGGTGGGCATGAGTTTACTGAAAGCGGGTGATCATGTGGTTTGCTCGCGGGGGGTATTTGGTAATACCATGCTGGTGTTTCAAAATTACTTCGGCAAGTTTGGCGTGAACACCGATTTTGTCAGTTTAATTGACCTTGTGGAATGGGAAGCGGCTATTAAGCCAAATACGCGTTTGTTGTTTTTGGAAACACCCTCCAATCCGCTGATTGAAATTGCTGATATTGAAAAAATTGCCGAGATTGCACATCGGCATAATTGTTTATTGGTGGTTGATAATTGCTTTTGTACGCCAGTATTGCAAAAACCACTGTTATTGGGCGCTGACGTGGTGGTGCATTCGGCAACTAAATATATCGACGGGCAGGGGCGATGTGTCGGCGGCGCGATAGTTGCCAGCAACGAATTGATTGAAAAGCAATTTTATCCGTATTTGCGTTCTGGCGGCGCTACCATGAGTGCTTTTAATGCCTGGATTTTCCTATCTGGTTTAGAAACCTTGGCCATTCGGATGCAGGCACACTGCGAAAGTGCATTGGCTTTGGCGATTTGGCTGGAGCAGCAAGACGGCATTACTAAAGTGCATTATCCCGGTTTACCTTCTCATGCGCAGCATGACCTAGCCAAACGGCAACAAAGTCATTTTGGCGGCGTGATCAGTTTTGAAGTAAAAGGCGGTAAAGAGCAGGCTTGGCAGTTGATTGATGCTGCCCGATTGCTGTCGATTACCGCTAATTTGGGTGATGTTAAATCGACAATTACCCATCCTGCAACCACCACCCATGGTCGGTTAACCCCAGAAGTGCGTGCAGCATCGGGTATTACTGATGGTTTGGTCAGGGTTTCGGTGGGTTTGGAAAATATTGTGGACATTAAACAAGATTTAATGCGGGGTTTCGTATGAATAAAATCATTAGGGAATAGGGATATGATTCAAAATAGAAAAGAATATAGAAAAACGTTTACCTCTTCTGGTCAGCTATACATGGCCGGTGAGCTGTTAAATTTTATTGGCTATGATATTTCTGTGAAAGGAATTCAGGTGGAAATATTGCCCGGAACTTTTCTAAGTGAAGCGGAAGATTTTGAAAAAGTGATTAGAGAAAATGCTACCGCAGAGATTTTCGTTAAAGACTTGATGTTGACCGGTGAAGTCCATGTTGCCTGGGTTAATAAAAGTGAAGACGGCATCATGTTAGGCTTGGAGTTTCGTGATGTCATTTATAATGCCGAAAAATTATGGCATAAGCGCCGTTATTATCGTAAACATAAAAAAGCCATCGGTACCATCATACACAATGATGATAGCCTAAGAATAGCTTTTGAAAGTATCAATGTATCAACCGATGGCATTATGGTTTATCTGAAAGAATCTGCCAGCCATGATTTATACACGGGTGTTGTGGTTAAGATTTTATCATTGGAACTGGATATTAAGGCGGTAGCGAAAGTCGCCTGGATTGACAGTAAAACCAGAACGACGCTGGGGTTGAGGTATTTGCAAGTAGATGGTGCTTAATTACCATAATAGCTGGGGCATGTGTTTTGAAACTGAACGTCCAGGGTAGCATCGTCAAGCTTGGCAGCTAAGCTTGGATAGAATTCAGTCTTTATTCTCTTGTTCAAGTGTTGCTGGCAAGGGCAATAAAAACCACCGAAATAAAACCCCGCCCGCAATAAATCCCCCCAAATGCGCCCACCAAGCGACAGTGACTTCGGTACTGTGAAACACAATAATGGTGGTCGCCTGATACAATTGCCAAATGACCCAACCACCTAAAAAGACAATAGCAGGTACATTAATAAAAATCGGCAATAATAATATTGGCACCCAAATCACCACGCGTGCATAGGGATACAGAAAAAAATAAGCCGCCAAGACACCCGCAATAGCACCGGAAGCCCCCAGTACCGGAGTTACGAAATCCGGCACGAAATACCACTGCATCGCCATTGAGGCTAAGCCACACAGCACATAAAACACGATAAATCGAAAATGCCCCATGCGCGCTTCAATATTGTCCGCAAATATCCATAAGAAACAAACGTTGATGAGGATATGCAACCAACCATCGTGTAAAAACAATCCAGTTAGCGCTGATAGATACCCATCAGGTTCCAAACCATATTGAGCCGCCAGGTGGGGATTGGAATAACGCAGTGGCACCATACCATAGTGCAGTATGATCCACTGTTGTAACTCGAAAGGCATGAGTTTCATACCGATAAAAATGCCGACACAAACGGCAATGATGCTCCATGTAACCCAAGGGGTAATATTGCAGGGCGCGGTATCTCTAATCGGTATCATGATTGTTCCTGTTTGAGAAAATGAACAGTGGTAGACGGCATCTACGGTACTAAGTTTAAAGGTCGTAGACAATTGTTTGCCGTATGTTTGGGATGCGACAATTTGTCGCAGTAAGTAAACAGATTTTCTATGTTAGCATTGAGCCGTGCATTAAGCTTGGTTTAGACGTTAAACCAAGCTTAATGCACGGT
>JABFRM010000196.1 GCA_013141155.1 Methylococcaceae bacterium
ATCAACCGCTTTCATTAAGCCGATATTGCCTTCTTGAATTAAATCAAGAAACTGCAAGCCACGGTTGGTGTATTTTTTAGCGATAGAAATAACCAATCTTAAATTAGCCTCAATCATTTCTTTTTTAGAGCGCCTAGCTTTCGCCTCTCCAATTGAAACACGACGGCTAATGTCTTTTAAGGCATTAATGGTTAACGCGTTGGAGGATTCCATTTCCAATAACACATTCATTGCTTTTTTTATTTCTGCTTCGTGAAGCTTTAAATTAGCCGAATACTCATATCCACCTTTAAGTAAATCATCTAGCCATTTAGAACTTAAACTATTTTCGGTATAGGTTTTGATAAACTGCTGACGCGGCATTTTGGATTGTTCTACGCAGACATCCAACAAGACTTTTTCTTGTTTGCGAATATCCACCAGTACATTCGCCATCATGCTGGTCATTTGTTTAAAATACTGGGGTGCCCATTTAAACACAAGAAAACTGTCCGCCAATGCTTCATAAGCATCGTCTGCCTTCGTATGCGCATAGCCATGTTCTTTTACAACCGCACACACCGCATCAAAATGGCGCCGCAAACTCTCGACTTTCTCTTTAACTTCTTCAAAATCAAGACCTTTGTCTTCTTCTATTTCATCAGTTTCACTGGCTGCCGGTGGCAGGCTGCCCACAAATTGCGCAGGATCTTCAAGATCAGCAAATCCAGAAATTAAATCATTTAAGCGAATGCCGCCTTCCTCATCAGAAATCGCATCAAAGGACTCCAGAAAATTTGCGACCACATTATTCGAGCGCGCCAACGCTTTAACCACTTGCTGCAAACCACTTTCAATGCGTTTTGCAATTTTTAATTCATCTTCACGGGTTAGCAATTCTACAGAACCCATTTCGCGCATATACATTCTGACTGGATCAGTAGTTCTTCCAAACTCACTGTCTACAGATGCCAAGGCCGCCACTTCAGCCGCATCCTCATCATCGCCTGAGGCAACGGCATCTTCAAGCAAGGTATCTTCATCAGGCGCAACTTCATGCACCTGTATACCCATATCATTGATCATACCAATGATATCTTCTATTTGTTCAGGGTCAACAATATCACTTGGCAGATGATCATTGACCTCGGCATAGGTCAAGTACCCTTGCATCTTACCTTTAGCGATCAATTGTTTAAGTTGTGATTGCTGCTCTTGACTCATGATTTTCTCGTTTTGTTATTCAGCCCTACAACCTCACTGAACAGTCAATTATAGTCTATTTTTAAAAAAAATCATCATCTAATCTGTTTATAATTCATTTTTTTTAATGTCTCTCGTTCACGCTCGTTCAATTCCGTGACTGCTGATTTTTCTAATAATTGCGTAACTCTTTTTTCATGCGCCTGCTTAAGCAGACCATCCAAACCATCACAAAATTCAATTTCGATACCCTCTTCCGGTGTTAACATTTGCACAGAAGCCAACAACACTACCACTTTATAGTCTGGAGAATCACGAAAACTTTCGATTATAACCGCAGTATTTGCAGCATTTCGCACAGGCATATCAAGGATAGCTTGAACAACTTTACGCAACAGCGCCATACCTGGAAAATCCAACGCATCCCACTCAACATCACGTTGCTCGAAGCACTCGATCAAGCGTGGGTTTTGTAACAACAAG
The DNA here is from genome assembly GCA_013141155.1 of Methylococcaceae bacterium. GTDB lineage: Bacteria > Pseudomonadota > Gammaproteobacteria > Methylococcales > Methylomonadaceae > SXIZ01. Next base: position 1,666 of record JABFRM010000196.1, read on the forward strand.
GCAATAACCGTACGGGCTGTTGACAATCGTCCTTTATCTTGCGGCCGCAAAGCAATTTGTGCCACGCGGGGATTATTAGCATAGCCCACTGCCGCCACGGCTGAAGCACTCAAGTCTTGCTGCGAAATTCCGCCGGACAACTCTTTAAGCCGTGCAAACATCATATCTCGAAAAATACCTTCCGGCAGCTTAATCAAAAAAGGTTTAGCCGTGCCAACCAATTTTGCCCGGCCTTCAATATCTGCCAAACTGGTGGAAGCGGACAACTGCTCAAAAAAATACTCAGAAAGTGTTTGCGCCAAGATAATTCGTTCAGCAAAACGATCTTTACCCTCCTCTCTGACCAAAGAATCCGGATCAACGCCTTGCGGCAAAAGCATAACGCGCACTTGCCGACCTTCCTTGAGGCTATCAAACACCACATCCATGGCTCGCCAAGCGGCTTTTCTACCCGCATCATCACCATCGAAACACAGCACCACTTCTGACGTGTAGCGAAACAATAAGTCTAAATGTGCTTTTGAGGTTGCCGTGCCTAGCGTCGCTACCGCGTAATCAATTCCAGCTTGCGCCAAGGCGATAACGTCCATATAACCTTCGACAACCAAAATTCGCGCCGGACGTGCATTGTTGGCTAATAGCTCATATAAGCCATAAGCCTCTCTGCCCTTTTGAAATACGGGCGTCTCTGGTGAGTTCAGATACTTAGGCAAACTATCATCCAACACCCTCGCACCGAAACCAACTACCCTTCCACGCTTATCCCTTATAGGAAACATCAACCGCCCACGAAAGCGGTCATAGCATTTACTGTCCGCCTTAGCAATAACCAAACCCGCAGCCAGCAAAGTCGCACTAGCAAATCGCCCTTCTAGTGCCTGCCATTCATCGCCTGCATACCCCAGCATGAATCGCTTAGCGAAATCGCCACTGACACCTCGGGCTTTCAGATAGGCAACCGCTTTTTTAGCAGCCACTGCAACATGCAATTGCTCAGCATAATACTCGGCCGCCCGCTGCAACACGTCATAAATAGATTGCAAGTCTTGTTTATTAACACCCGATTGATCGGCAACGAGTTCCCGAACAACCGCAATACCCACAAAAGCCGCAAGATCTTCAACGGCTTCCACAAAATCCAGATGATTAAATTCCATCAAAAAACTGATGGCATTGCCACCTGCGCCACAACCAAAGCAATAATAAAATTGCTTATTGCGATTAACCGAGAAGCTAGGCGATTTTTCAGTATGAAAAGGACAGCGGGCAACATAATTGCTACCCGTTTTTTTTAGCGGAACGTGCGTATCTATTAACTCAACAATATCGACCCGCACCAACAGGTCATCAATAAACGCACGCGGAATTTTACCGGACATAGAGCGCCCCGAAACAACGTTATGCGGGAAGTGCAGCCTTAATTTTAGCGCTCACCAAGGACATATCTGCGCGCCCTTGCATTGGTGACTTTAATAAAGCCATGACTTTACCCATCTCCTTAAGGGATGCTGCACCGGATTCCAGCACCGCTGCTTTCACCATCGCATCAATTTCTGCCTCTGTGAGTGGCTGCGGAAGATAATTCAGAAGCACGGCTATTTCAGCCTCTTCTATTTCGGCCAAATCCTCACGCTTTGCATCGCGATACTGGCGAATGGATTCACGCCGTTGCTTAAGCATTTTGTCCAGCACCACGATCACCCGTTCAGCATCAAGCGCAATACGCTCATCTACCTCTACCTGCTTAACAGCAGCCAAAATTAAACGAATAACGCCTAAACGAAACTTTTCGCCGCCTTTCATGGCGGCTTTCATGTCTTCCTTGATACGTTCCAATAATATCGTCATAACACGATTATTAAAGTTGCGGGCGACCGCGACGTAAATTTTTCAACGCATAACGCTCACGCGCCAATTTTTTTAAATGACGTTTTACCGCTGCTGCGCCTTTACGTTTGCGCTCTGCGGTGGGTTTTTCATAAAACTCACGACGACGAACTTCTGACAAAACACCCGCTTTTTCACATGAACGTTTAAAACGACGAATAGCAATATCAAATGGTTCGTTTTCTTTTACTTTTACTGACGGCATAGTTAATGACCTAAAATGTTGTTAAACTCTAAAACAGATGGGATATTAAATCCCATAAATAAAATGAACCGTTAATTATACCTTTACTTATTTAAACTTTCAAAAACTTAATGATTATTCTTGGCATAGAAACCTCCTGCGATGAAACCGGCGTTGCCCTTTACCATTCAACACAAGGCTTAATTCATCATGTTTTATACAGTCAAGTCAGCATGCACCGCGAGTATGGAGGGGTTGTGCCTGAACTTGCCTCACGCGATCACATTCGCAAATTAATTCCGCTCATCAAAAAAACACTTGCGGCAAGTCATTTAAAATCCACCGACATCGACGGCATTGCCTATACCGCAGGCCCAGGATTAGTTGGGGCACTTTTAGTCGGCGCTGCAACTG
>JABFRM010000153.1 GCA_013141155.1 Methylococcaceae bacterium
ATTATATAATTCTTCTTTAATGGCATTAAAATCATACGCATGATTTTTCCAAATATTTTTATTATCCAAAACATTAATATGCTCACAGAAATTCTCAACTGTATATAATGCGTCAATACCGGCCTTATCAATAAGCTGCCGAAAATACAAACAATTAATATATTGCGTTTCATTGTCTTTGCAGTCAACAAATTCAGAAGTTAAAACAATTTTTTTTCCTTGATTTTCAGGTTTAAAATATCTGATTGTTTCAAAAAAAGACGCGTAACTTTCTATACCGCCCCGATGACTTTGATCATATAAATAAAAATATTTATTTTGATGCTTAAGTTTAAACAATCTGCCACTACTCTCAAAATTACTACTGGTGCTATATGACTCTACAATATCATGTATATTAATATTTAAATGAAATGCACATAATAATACTGCGAGAGAAGATAACGGCGCATGAACTTCTGGAAATGGTAATCTATAACATACTATTTCAGACTCAATTCGCGCAATCAAATCCCAGCCAAAATTTGAATAGTTTTGATAAATAATACGCGCAGAACAATCTTGATGATAGCCAAAAGTTAGCGTATTGATAGACTGGTATTTTCCCAAGGCCAACAGTATTTTTTCGTAATGCGGGCTTTCTCTAGGTATAATAAATTTACCATTTTCACTTAGGCCAGCAGCGACCGCCACTTTGTTTTCTATTATGTTATCTATCGTTTTAAATCTTTCAATATGCTCATGACCTATTGATGTTAACACACAAATATCTGGCGCTATAATCTGTGCCCGTTTAATTATTTTTTGTTTACTTGCAATAGGTAACTCCACTATATAAAGATTATGTTCTTTACATAAGGATGCTAAACTACAATAAGTTGATGCCGAATAATTCGCACTATCCAAACGAGTGTAAATAGTCAGTTTATTTTTTAACAAATGATATAAATTATTTTTTAACCCCGTTTTTCCGTAACTTCCAACAATTAAAATTCTTTTTGATTTTGATAACTCACTGGTTTTTATAGCCAGTTTTTCGAGTGCCTGATAAGTATTTTTTACTCTAAGCAATGGTATGTTAACTTTTTTGTTAAACGTTTGGCTAACCATTAACGCCACGACACCTTTATTTATCGCCTTATGCGCAGACTCTTCATTAGGAAGATAGCCAAGACTGTTCGGCCAACCATCGTGACGAACAACATATAAATTTCCAGGTTGAAGATATTTATAAATATACTGTACTTCATTAATTTTTAAATCATCTGTTAGATTTCCCCAGATTCCGTCAGTAATGCTTGCCAAATCCATTGGAGTGAACCATGACCCAACTTCCGCGACTTCAATATTGTCTTTTAAAACTGCGAGATAACTTTGTATAAAATCTTTAAAATCTTGTGGGTGCCGTGCCAAGGTGTAACCAATACGACAATTAATTTCAAAAATTTTTGGTGTATCCGCAATAATTTTATAATTAATACTACATTGACAGGTTTCATTATTTGGATTAGCCGCTCTTAATACAGCTAAAAATATTTCTAAATAAGGTGTTTCACATGTTTCTTCCTGTATGTCTTTTGGGTCAATATGCTGTAAAACATAATGGCTTTTATTGACTTTCTTAATATAAGTATAATGATTAACAATCTCACCCCGATAATAAAAAATACTGGTTGCGTATTCAAAACCGTCTAAAAACTCAGAGATCAAATATTTTTTTTCATCAATATTTTTTAGATCTTCCTCAGTATAAGCAATACGGACACCTTTACCAATTCCGCCCATTTTTGGCTTAATAATACAGGGATAAACAATTGTTTTGTCTAATTCATAGGTTTCAGGCAAATAATCTGCGAATCCCTGTTGAGACATAAAAACAACAAATTTCTTTTTATCAACAAAAGTATCAATTACATACCGACTATTAATCAAAAATTTAATATTTTCATTATTAAAACTTTCCTGGTTTAGTTGCAGAAAATTTTGTGCACGGTAATTATTCGCGAATATAATGTTTATTTTATTTTTCTTACAATATTCAATGATTACACTTGCATCTTTAAAATAAAGATGATGCGCATCCAAAAAATCGCACATTTTTAAAGTAAATTTCCAATTATCTTCAAATAGAATCCTAATCTTCATGGCTATATGTTAAAGCGTCAATAATTATTTTGCGTAACAAACCCTGTTCATCCAAATATTTAGGGATATAATGTTCTTCAATATCATAGGGATAGAGTTCTATATTAGGATATTCACCCAAATGTTCAATATGCTTGGTATCCAGCGTTAATTGCCTGCCATAATGAATTTGAATTTTAGTGATTAAATTAGTTTTTTCTTGGTATAACAGACTTAAATCTAAATATTTTTGATTAACTGATTTCGGCAATGCTTTTAATGCCCCCGCCCAACGCGCATCCTTATATTTTATACGGTTATCTTTATCTAAAAATATTTGCGGTGCAAAGGCTATGATGTCAGTAGCTTGAATAAGATATCCTATCAATAACGACATATATCCTCCCATCGAAGTGCCTACACACATAATTTTTTTATATTTTTTTCGACTCACTAATTCTTGAATAAATTGTATATTTTCTTCCATACTGTAAGTAATAGAAGGAATACCCTTGAGATACCAAATATTTTGCGTATCATTCATAAAAATTTTATGCGTTCTAATATTGTCAATTATCCAAGGATAACGATTATAAAATACTCCGCCTAAATTACCCTTAAATCCGGTGAATGAAATAACGAGATTATTGGCATCTGTTTCAAAATCAAGCAAATAATTCAGCAATCGATTGTGTGTAGCACTTCTGAAATTAGTGTAATCATGTTTTTTTTTGTCAATAAAAAGATAAGTTGGTATTATCTTTTTTACGGATTCATCATGCAATTCTATAATATTACTGTGAAAAACTGAGTCTATAGCAGGTTTTATTTTATATTGTTTATAATCATCAGTATATATAATGACATAATTATCTTGAGTAAGCATATTGGATAATGCTTTAATATCTTGTAGCTGTTTATTATCGTTAATAACGAAAGTACGCTTCTCTTCACTCCAGTTTACCGTTTTAAGCAGCTTTAAATTTTCAAGTCCATGCAGGGCAGTTAATTGATTATTAGCAAGACCCAACATACCGTTGACAGATTCTAAATTGGCCAATGACGAAATATCGGTTAGCTGATTATTTGATAAGGAAAAGCTAGCGCCAACATGTTGCAGATTTTCCAAACCTTTTAAGTTTTTCAACCTATTTCCATGCAAATAAAAAGAAGACCCTACACGCTTTAAATAACCAAAACCATTTAAGCTTTCAAGTCTACAGGCCGTTATTTTAAGCGAGCCTTTAAATTCAGGCTGTTGTTTAATAAGCTTGTATAAAAAATCAACATGCGTGATATTCAGCCGCTTAAATTCTATATTTTTGACCCACGTTAAATTACAAAACCCCCCAATATCACTTAATTGTGGACACTGCTGGATCGTTAACGCGCCTTTTTTAATCTGCTGTAAACTGTTAAAGCCATTAATGGTTTTTAATACCTGATTATGCGCTATGTTAATAAACGTATCCACGGTGATCAAACTGGTAAAGCCATTTACCGTACACAACTCAGGATTTTGACTGATGTCAATTTTCCCTTTTACGCGTTCTAGGCTATTTAACCCATTTAGGTGTCTAATACCGGTTTGGGTAATCGTTAAATCCCCCTCAATTGATTCTAAATTATCTAAACCACTCATTGAAGTCAGCGCATTATTACCTTTGAACGTCAAGTTGCCGATAATATTGCGTACCACGCAAAAAGTGGCCAAATCTGCATGGGTTAAAGCTTGTCCTGTAAAATCGAGCATTTGTACCGATAAGGTGCCGGTGATGCCATCAAAATAATCACTATATAAAATTGCTTTAGGATTAACATTGACCTTACCTAAGCTAAATTTTTTCAATACCAGCAGAAATTTTTGGATCTCAGGGTTGGCAAAGACGTCTGAATTGTTTTCAATTTTAGCGGTGATTAAGCTAACAAATGTATTTAATTCTGGATGCGGTGCTGGCGCAATAAAACGAATGCTTTCCAAAATAGCTTGTAAAATATAGCGATTATTATTGGC
>JABFRM010000235.1 GCA_013141155.1 Methylococcaceae bacterium
ATCGTATTGAATCCGGCACCTATTTAGTTGCCGCTGCTATTACCCGGGGTAAAATCAAACTGAAAAATACCTGTCCCGAAGCGCTTGATGCGGTGATAGACAAACTTAAAGAAGCTGGCGCCGATATTAGCATCGGCAGCGATTGGATCACCTTGGATATGCACGGTAAACGCCCAAAAGCGGTTTCCGTGCGTACTGCACCCTACCCTGCTTTCCCAACCGATATGCAGGCACAATTTACCGCGATGAATTGCATTGCGGCTGGTGTTTCGATCATCACTGAAACGATATTTGAAAATCGTTTTATGCACGTCCAGGAAATTCAGCGCATGGGTGCCAATATCAAAATAGAATCCAATACCGTTATTTGTACTGGCGTCGCTGAACTCACTGCGGCTCCCGTGATGGCGACCGACCTGCGCGCCTCTGCCAGCTTAGTGATTGCGGCATTGGTGGCTAAAGGCGAAACCTTAGTCGACAGAATCTATCATATTGATCGCGGGTATGATCATATTGAAGAAAAACTGACCCAGCTAGGCGCCACTATCCGCCGCGTTGCGCGTTAAGCATAAGGTTTACTATGCTGACTATTGCTGTTTCAAAAGGTCGAATTTTCGAAGACTGTATGCCTTTGCTTGAGGAAGCAGGCATCTTCCCAATTGATGATCCCAAAACCAGTCGCAAACTGATCTTGGATACCACCCGTAGCGATGTGCAATTAATTATCATCCGCGCCACTGATGTACCGACTTTTGTGGAATATGGCGCCGCAGATTTAGGGATCGCCGGTAAAGATGTCTTGCTTGAACATGGCGCTGAAAGTCTTTATGAGCCGCTGGATCTAAAAATTGCGTGTTGCAGATTGATGACCGCAACCCCTAAAGATTTATTCGAGATTCCTAAACGTGTGCGGGTAGCCACCAAGTACGTCAAAACTGCGCAACAATATTTTGCCAGTCGTGGCATACAAGCGGAAATTATCAAGCTATATGGTTCAATGGAACTAGCCCCGTTGGTCGGTCTTGCTGACTGCATTGTAGATTTGGTGGATACCGGCAATACCCTCAAAGCCAATGGCCTGGAACCGCGGGATTTAATCATGAACATCAGCTCGCGCTTGGTGGTCAATAAGGCGGCGATGAAAATGAAGCATGCCGAAATTCAAGCGCTGATTGAACAATTTAAACTGACTTTAGCAAAAAGAGCTTAGCATGACCAACGCCCTGATTAAGCAACTCAATAGCAACAATGCTGGCTTTGATGAACAATTAACTACCCTGCTCGCCTGGGATGAAAAAGATGATCTGGAACTGCATAAACAAGTTTTAGGCATCATTAGCGAGGTGCGCAATAACGGCGACAAAGCCTTACTGACCTACACCAATCGCTTTGATGGCTGTCAATTTACCCACCCAGAGCAACTGGAGCTATCACCACAGCTTTTAAAAGCAGCTTGGGAATCATTGCCCGCCGCCAGCGCCAATGCCCTAAAAACGGCTGCTGAGCGTATAAAAGCTTATGCCGAACAACAAAAACTCAGTTCTTGGCACTACACCGAAACTGATGGCACACGCTTGGGGCAACAAGTTACTGCGATTGAGAAAGTAGGTTTATATGTGCCGGGCGGCAAAGCGGCTTACCCCTCATCGGTATTGATGAATGCCATTCCGGCGAAAGTAGCGGGCGTTAATAGCTTAATCATGGTGGTGCCCACGCCCAAAGGCGAAACCAATCAACTGGTGCTGGCCGCCGCCCACATTGCCGGCGTTGATCGACTCTTCACTATTGGCGGCGCACAAGCGATTGCTGCCTTGGCGTATGGCACTGTAACCGTGCCGGCGGTAGATAAAATTGTCGGCCCTGGCAATATTTATGTCGCCACTGCCAAAAAGCTGGTGTTTGGTAAAGTCGGTATTGACATGATTGCAGGGCCTTCTGAAATCTTAATTATTTGCGATGGCAACACTGATCCCGACTGGATAGCCATGGATTTATTCTCGCAAGCCGAGCATGACGAAAATGCGCAGGCTATTTTAATAACCACCGATGCGGATTTTTTAGCGGCGGTTAGTGCCAGTATCGCTAAATTATTGCCTACTATGGAACGCGCCGATATTATTGCCCAATCGCTTAAATCACGCGGCGCACTCATTCTGGTTAAGGATTTATCAACCGCCGCGAACATAGCCAATCGCATCGCCCCGGAACATTTGGAATTATCCGTTGAAGACCCTGAAACGCTGTGTAAAGCCATACGCAATGCAGGGGCTATTTTTATGGGACGCTACACCGCCGAAGCATTGGGGGATTATTGCGCAGGCCCTAATCACGTTTTGCCTACCTCCAGTACCGCCCGTTTTTCATCGCCTTTGGGCGTGTATGATTTTCAAAAACGCTCCAGCCTGATTAATTGCTCAGCATCAGGTGCCAGTGAATTGGGTAAAATCGCCTCCGTCTTAGCCAGGGGTGAAGGCCTAACCGCACATGCGCGCTCTGCTGAATATCGCATAAAATAAATTCACCCCCCCCCTCTTTGAAAAAAGGAGTTAAGAGAAAATGTTTAAATACCCCGAATGTAGGGACACATTCATTCAAGCCTATATAGAACAATCCCTGAATTTTTCAACGCCTTAATCCAGCTTAACTCAAATGACTTCACCCACTTTTATTGATACTATTTTCCGCCCACAAATTTTAACGCTGTCGGCCTATCACGTTGCCGATGCCAAAAATTTAATTAAGCTGGATGCTATGGAAAATCCTTATCGTTGGCCGGATGCGTTGATTAATGAATGGTTGGAACACCTACGCAATGCCGAACTTAATCGCTATCCTGACCCTTATGCGACTCAACTCGCAGCCATAATAAGAACCGTCAATCACATTCCGCAACAATCAGGGCTGTTATTAGGCAATGGTTCGGATGAAATTATCCAATTATTATTGATGGCATTACCCGCTGGCTCTCAGGTGTTAACGCCTGAGCCGGGGTTTGTCATGTACAAACAAGTCAGTTTGAGCTTGGGCCTTAAGTTTTTGGGTATCCCCTTGCTACCTGAAAGCTTTGAACTTGACCTACCAGCGATGTTAAGTGCCATCGAACAACATAAGCCCGCACTAATTTTTTTAGCATATCCCAACAACCCGACCGGAAATCTCTTCGATCAGGAGGCCATCCAGGCGATTTTAAAGGCGGCACCCGGCTTAGTGATCCTGGATGAAGCCTACGCCCCGTTTGCCAATGCCAGTTTTATGACGGCACTGCCTGAATACCCACAATTGCTGGTGATGCGTACCGTTTCAAAATTGGGACTGGCCGGTTTACGCTTGGGCTATATTGCCGGACACCCAACCCTTATTGAGCAACTCAATAAAATTCGTTTACCCTACAATATCAATATCCTAACTCAAATAACGGCACATTTTGCTTTATCGAATAATCAGGTATTTGCAGCGCAAACAGCGCAAATTTGCACCGAACGCAGCCGAATGCTACAACAACTTAATAACCTAGGCGCCATCACTGCTTATCCAAGTGCCGCCAATTTTATTCTCTTTCGCACCCCAACTGGCATTGCCAATGCTATTTTTAATTCACTTAAGCAACAAGGGGTACTCATTAAAAATCTTACCCTACAGGGTGGAATACTTAACGACTGCTTGCGCGTAACTATTGGCACGGCGGAAGAAAATAATTGTTTTATTGCGGCAATTAAAATCGCCTTAAACACTTGCAAATCTACAACCTAATTATAATTAACAAATTGATTGTATTATTAAAAAAAACTAAACTGCTCGCTTTGGCTGTCCGTTCAACGTTTACTTGTAAAATTTATTGAAGAAAAAATCTATGCTACAGCTTCTATTACCCCAAACTGAAGTGGTATATTGGCACAAAAAGTACCACAACAAAGAGACGTAGCATTCGCGTGACGTTTCACATATAAAACCAGGAGAGCTAACTCATGATCAATGAAGGTGTAGATAGACATAAACGCCGATTTTTAACGTCGGCACTGACCGTCGTCGGTGCCGTCGGATCAGGCTATATAGCCGTCCCTTTTCTGGCACAGATGGAACCCAGCACTAAAGCCATGGCCGCTGGTGCGCCAGTCACTGT
>JABFRM010000086.1 GCA_013141155.1 Methylococcaceae bacterium
GATCCTGATGGACACTGGACATACGCGTAAGATAAACGCTCTTGACCTATCACATTCCCACCGCCAGTAACCGGAAGCCTACTAATCTCAGTCGTCTTTAAACCACAGACGTAAGTTGCATTAGAATTTGCTATACCGTATTCAAGTGTTCTAGCACCTACCCACCCCCCACCATGATTCCAGGCAGTGGAAGTTGCACTTGACCAAACATATTCAATACTTGGATAAAAAAAAGCTGACGATACACCGGTTATTTCCAACCAGTACAGTCCTGGAGCATTTTTGGGTACTGGAGCTGACTTAGACAGTACTTTGCCCCTTTGTATGTCAATGGCTTTTTTCTCAAAGCGCATGGCTTCTAAATTATGATAGGAGTCACCTAATTTTGTCTTCACCACAACCGCTTTATACAGTGAATCTAAATCCAGATAATATTCACCATCACTCCCTTTGGGTGCTGAAGGTAAATCAAGTTTGCTTGCTTTATCAAAATCATCATTCGAAAGCTTAGCAAGAAATTGATAATCTCTTACCATTGATCCTTTTCGATAATCATCCTTATCAAATACAGTAGGATCGAGCTTTGCGTCAACCATCGATGCTTCTACTGACAAAGCCCCTTCGTCTGCATTCTTAACGATTATAGCGTCCAATTGATCCGGCGTTAATTCTCGCCAGTCACTTTGGGCATTTGCAGACATCAGTATTGCTGCCGCACAAACACTTAAAGCAAAAAGATGCCTTAACTTACTTTTGTTGTTCTGATTTAACATTTTATTCTCCATATTTTTAGGAGGAAGAGGAAGAGGAAGAGGAAGAGTGCTGGAAAAAACAATCTGTCAAAACCTCAAAAACGGGGATGCCCCGTGGCCTTTTTTACAACAAAGCACAACCCCTTTGATCGCCTTTAGATTCATAACAATCTCACTGCGTTCACTGGTTGATAGGCCGAGGAAATATTAACAAAATAAAATGTTTACAACAATGTGGCAAATTGTCGCACCGCGGCCAATTTAGGCACGGCACTTAACAGTTTTTGCGTATATGCGTGACTCGGCTGTTGCAGCACTTGGGCGACGCTGCCCACCTCCACGATTTTTCCTTGATACATAACCGCTACATCATCCGCTATTTCAGCCACTACGCCAAAATCATGGGTGATAAACAAATAGCTCACCCCACGTTCTTGCTGAATTTTCTTGAGCAACTGAATAATTTGCGCCTGCACTGACACGTCTAACGCACTGGTTGGTTCATCACACACAATTAATTTAGGCTCCACCGCCAAAGCTCTGGCGATACAGATTCTTTGCCGCTGCCCCCCTGAAAATTCGTGCGGATAACGACTGATCGACGCTTCTGGCAAACCTACTGCGCTTATTAACTGCCGCACCCGCTCTTGGCGTTCGGCAGCATCCACCTCAGGATGCAGTGCTTGCAAACCCTCGGCAATAATATCCCCCACCAACATACGCGGATTCATGGAAGAAAACGGATCTTGAAAGACAATTTGCATGGCGGCACGTTGCTTTCTTAAGTCATCGCCCTGCAACTGATGCAAAGCTATGCCGTCCAGACGCACTTCACCACTCGCACCCGTAATCAAATTCAACAGACCTTTACCCAAGGTGGTTTTACCGCAACCAGACTCGCCAACCAACGCCAGGGTTTTCCCCTGCTGCAAGCTAAAACTGACACCATCAACCGCTTTCACATAATCAACGATGCGCTTAAAAATGCCTTTGCGAATCGGGTAATACACCTTAAAATCCTGTACCGACAACAATAGCGAATGCTCCTGCGCTTGTCGGTTAGCACAATGCTCTAAACGCGGTAACACGGCTAATAATTGTCGAGTATACGCATGCTGCGGGTTTTCAAACAATCCCGGATTAATGCCGCACTCGACCAACTTGCCCTGTTGCATCACCGCAATACGGTCAGCAATACTCGACACCAAGGTCAAATCATGACTGATCAACCATAACGCCATATTGTTTTGGCGCTGGATGTTTTTAAGCAAGGCTAAAATCTGTGCCTGAATGGTGACATCCAATGAGGTAGTGGGTTCATCCGCAATCAGCAATTCCGGCTCACCTGCCAAGGCAATGGCGATCATCACTCGCTGCCGTTGACCGCCAGAGAGTTGATGCGGATATTCCGTCATGCGCCGCTGCGGTTCTGGCAATTCCACCTGCTGCAATAATTCCAAAACCCGTTGTTGATTTTTTTCGGCGCTATAATCAAAATGAATATTCAGCACTTCGACAATTTGCGCTGCGATGGTCATCACCGGATTTAACGATGACATCGGGTCTTGAAAGATCAAACCAATGCGCTTACCCCGAATGCGGCATAATTCCCGTTCAGAACGGGCCAGGAGATTATCGCCTTGCAGGTTAATCGCAGTGGCGGTCAATTGGGCGTTGTTGGGCAATAACCGCAACACGGATAACGCAGTGATGGATTTGCCAGAACCCGATTCACCAACCAAGGCAAAGGTTTCGCCGGGGAATATTTCAAAACTAATGTCGTCCACCACTATTTGCCGGTGATTGAAGATGACGCTGAGGTTTTCTATGGATAGTAGCGATTTTTTCATCAGTTGCTTAGATTTTGGTTTATCAAACTGTTTTCCGCCCATGTGGATTTTAAAAAGGGCTAGGGGCGCTTTTAAAAATTAATCACTCTATAATTATACAATACCGGGCTAGCTAGACTTTTTTTCACCGCCCGTCCCAGGAATTTTTATGACCATAAACGCCAGTCCCAGAAAAAAATCTGCTCCAGAATGTTATACGCGCTTTAAAGATATTTCCATCAGTGAACGCATTTTAAATACAGTGTTTTTACTTACCCTTGGGCTGGGTTATATTGTTGCGCTAACCAATCTGTATTACACCCATCAAGGTCGTGATGGCAAGCCAGGGTTATCGGTTGAGGATGTTATGATTAATTATCATGGCTCAGACGATCAAACCCGCCTAGGTACAGCGATTGAGGGGCCAATGCTGCCGAATCTTAAATTCAGAAGCGATAAGGATGTTATTTTACGCTGGATACAAAACGGTGCCGATGCACCGGAATATAACGAAAAAATTGCCCCGATCTTAAATCGTGACTGCATTTTGTGCCATTCACCCAGTATCAATCCTTCGCTACCTGATTTAACGAATTACCAAGGCGCGGCGGAAGTGGCCCATAGTGGCGGCGCGACACTATCGGCACTGATTCGGGTATCGCATATTCATTTATTTGGCATTGCCTTTATCCTGTTTTTTATCGGCAAAATTTTTCTGTTGTGCGACATCAATGTCATCGTCAAACGGATTGCAGTGGTTATTCCCTTTGCCGCTATGCTGTTAGATGTCCTATCGTGGTTTGTAACCAAGTCAATTCCCACTTTTGCCTACGTTGTGGTTGCCAGCGGAACATTAATGGGGATCTCCATGGGCTTACAAATTTTAATCAGTGTGTATCAAATGTGGTTTTATAAGAATAATCAGCAATCCCATTAAAGCCGGTGAGCCGCCCCTGAACAGCTCACCGTTTAACACGTTAGTGATGGTGGCCGCCTGCGCCATGAACATGTCCATGTGCCAGTTCCTCAGCACTCGCCTCACGCACATCAACCACTTCAACATCAAAATTTAAGGTCTCGCCCGCTAAAGGATGGTTACCATCCAACGTAATTTCATCGCCATTAATCGCCACAATCGTCACAATGCCAGGCCCTTGGCTCACGTCAGCATGAAATTGCATACCCAGCTCCAAGTCATCAATTCCTTCAAACATAGATTTATCAACGACTTGAATCATGTCTTCCATCAACTCACCATAACCATCTTTGGGTGCAATCGTGACTTTAAATTTATCCCCTGTTACCTTACCAGTCAACGCTTGTTCCAACCCCGCAATGATGCTACCTTGACCATGTAGGTAAACCAGTGCATCCCCTTCGGCAGAGCTGTCTAATACTTCGCCTGCGGCATTGGTTAGGGTGTAATGAACTGAAACCGCTTTATCATTTGCAATTTGCATAAAAAACCTTTGTTTTGATTATTTAAAAGCGGCTATGATAAAGCTTCTGGGCTTTTTTCTAAACCCTCCCAACAAATAA
>JABFRM010000006.1 GCA_013141155.1 Methylococcaceae bacterium
GCCGATAGTTAAGCGAATATCCTCTAGACTTAAGCCGTACGCCGATAACGCCGTGGGATTAACCTGAATCCTCACCGCAGGCCGCTGCCCGCCACTGATACTCACCAAACCGACCCCGGACAGTTGCGCTAATTTGGGTGCCAAACGGGTATCAACTAAATCTTCTACTTTAAACAATGGCAAGGTTTTAGAGCTAACTGCCAGCGTTAAAATCGGCGCATCCGCCGGATTCACCTTGCTGTAAATCGGCGGCATGGGCAGATCATTGGGCAACACATTACTGGCGGCATTAATTGCCGCTTGGACTTCTTGCTCGGCAATATCCAGATTCAAGTTCAGCGTAAATTGCAGCACAATCACTGAGGCTCCCCCAGAGCTGGAAGAGGACATTTGCTTCAGACCCGGTAACTGCCCCAATTGCCGTTCTAACGGCGCGGTAATTAAGGAGGCCATGACATCTTGGCTAGCACCCGGATATAACGTGACTACCTGCATGGTCGGGTAATCCACCTGCGGCAAGGCGGAAACCGGCAATTGCCGGTACCCGACGATACCTGCCAATAGCAGCGCCAGCATCAATAAAGAGGTGGCAATGGGGCGGAGGATGAAGAGTCTGGATGGATTCATGGATTGGGTTGGTCTGGCGTTATTGAATCAATACCAGGATGCTGGAGTATGCCCAAGCTCGAGTTGGAGAACGATGAAATACTTAAAATATAAAGTGCTATATTTTGCTTACTTCAGGGAACATATCGTTCCCATGGGTTCCTGCATCTGATTTAGTGAGCATGGATTTTAATACAATTAGTGTCTGAGAGATAATTAATAAACCAATGTCGTCTTCTATTGGCAACAGAATTAAAATGGAAACAAGACGAATCACCTATAAGACTATTATAATAGTAAGCTGTAATTTAAAACCCTCAACGGAGTATTAACAATGTCGATTAAACGCATGGCTGATTTGAATTTATCCGGTAAACGTGTGCTGATTCGGGAAGATTTAAATGTACCCGTCAAAAATGGCAAAGTAACCAGTGATATTCGTATTCAAGCCAGCTTACCCACTATTCAACAGGCTTTATCTGCCGGTGCAGCGGTTATTTTACTGTCGCATATCGGTCGTCCGGTTGAAGGTGAATATAACCCTGAGTTCAGTTTAAAGCCAGTTGCCGATCATCTGGCAGAATTATTAGATATGCCGGTTCGGCTCGAAAAAGAGTGGTTAAACGGCCTCAAAATAGCGCCCGGCGAAGTAGTCTTATGTGAAAACGTCCGCTTTAACGTTGGTGAAGAAGCCAACAGTGACGCGCTGGGGCAAAAAATGGCGGCACTCTGTGATATTTTTGTGATGGATGCCTTTGGCACCGCGCATCGCGCCCAAGCTTCGACGCACAGTGTCGCTAAATTTGCCAAGATAGCTTGTGCGGGCCCTTTGCTTGCCAGTGAATTGGATGCGCTAAGTAAAGCCTTTGAAAATCCTAAACGACCGCTGGTTGCTGTGGTTGGTGGCTCGAAAGTGTCCACCAAACTGACCTTATTAAAAAACTTATCGCATAAAGTCGATAAACTGATTGTCGGCGGCGGCATTGCGAATACCTTTATCGCCGCAGCGGGTTTTAACGTGGGTAAATCTTTGTATGAACCGGACTTAATCAAAGATGCGCAACAAATTATGGCGGATGCGCAAAAAAATGGCACTGAAATCCCTATTCCAGTGGATGTAATATGCGCCAAAGAATTTTCAGAAACCGCAGTGGCGACCACTAAATTAATTGCGGATATTGAAGCGGATGATCTTATCTTAGACGTGGGTCCAGAAACTGCCGCGCAATACGCAAGTATCATGCAAGCAGCAGCTTCTATTGTGTGGAATGGCCCTGTCGGTGTATTTGAAATCAAACAATTTTCCAAAGGCACTAAGTTATTGGCGGAAGCCATCGCTGAAAGCGAAGCTTTTTCAATCGCGGGCGGCGGCGATACCTTGGCGGCCATTGATAAATTTAACGTCAATGACGAAATTACCTATACCTCAACTGGCGGCGGCGCATTTTTAGAGTTTTTGGAAGGAAAAGAACTCCCTGCCGTGGCAATATTGAAGACTCGCGCATAAATAGCGGGTATTCGTTATAATGCAGGCGCTGCTTTAAAAAGCGGCTTAATAAAAGGCATAAGCGTCGAGGACGGCATTTTAAAACCTCTGCTTTATGCCTTTTAATTTTTTGTTATCACTGATAAATAATATTTAAGGTTATAAAATGGCCAGAGTTACGATTGAAGATTGTTTAGGCAACATCGAAAACCGTTTTAAATTGGTGTTATTAGCCAGTAAACGTGCGCGGCAATTATCAAAAGGCGCTGATTCGTTTGTGCCGCGCGGTAAGGATAAAGATACCGTACTGGCTTTGCGTGAAATTGCCGCAGGGCATGTCAGTGAAGACAATATTGACCTTTTACATCAAACGGGTGAACCCGTCAGTCGCCCCATTAGCTTTTTATAACGCCTTACCCCGCAATGCTTAATGTAGCCGAAGTGCTTGACGCCGAACTTCCCCAAGACAAATTGGTGAAACGACTGTGTTCCATCTTAAACGGTTACCTTGAGCCCGCACAAGTTGCTGATTGTATTAGAGCTTATCATTACAGTGCAGATGCCCATGCTGGACAAATGCGCAAAAGCGGCGAAGCGTACATTTGCCACCCGATTTCCGTAGCTATTTATTTGGCAGAATTGCACATGGATGCCAATGGTGTTATGGCGGGAATTTTACATGATGTGATTGAAGATACCCTGGTCAGTAAACAAGAGCTTGGTCAGGTTTTTAATGCAGAAGTCGCCGAATTGGTCGATGGCGTAACTAAGCTGACCAAACTTAATGACACGTCACGCGCGGAAGCGCAAGCCGAAAACGTACGCAAAATGTTTTTGGCGATGGCAAAAGATTTGCGGGTGATTATCGTCAAGCTTGCTGACCGCCTGCACAATATGCAAACCCTAGGCGCTATGCCGGCCAATAAAAAACGCCGCATTGCCAAAGAAACCCTCGATATTTATGCTCCGATTGCTAATCGTCTTGGCATGAACGAAATTCGCCATCAATTAGAATCCTTGGGCTTTTCCGCACTATTCCCCATGCGCCAGCGTATTTTAAAAAACGCGGTCAAAAAAGCGCGTGGTAACCGCCGAGAACTGCTGAATACCATTGAAAACACCCTTAAAACGCGCTTGCTACAATCAAATTTGCCCTGTGAAGTAAAAGGACGGGAAAAAAATCTCTATAGTATTTATCAAAAAATGCTGCATAAAAGAATTTCTTTTTCGGATATCTTTGATGTCTATGCGTTTCGAGTGTTTTGCCAGGATGAAGACAGTTGCTACCGTATTTTGGGCATTGTGCATAACTTATATAAACCCATCCCCGGTCGATTCAAAGATTATATCGCGCTACCTAAAGCCAATGGTTATCAGTCTTTACATACTGTACTCATGGGGCCTTACGGGGTGCCGATAGAAATTCAAATTCGCACTCACGCCATGCACCGTATGTCTGAATCTGGCATTGCGGCACACTGGCTGTACAAGACCGACGACCAATCTGCGGTTTTCCAAGATCGTGCCAATGAATGGTTACGCGATATGGTAGAAATTCAAAATGTCGGTGGCGATTCGATGGAATTTATCGACAATTTAAAAATCGACTTATTTCCGCAAGAAGTTTTCGTGTTCACTCCGCAAGGTGCGATTATCAAACTCCCGCGCGGCGCTACCATCGTCGATTTTGCTTACACTGTGCATACCGATGTGGGTAGCTCCTGCATTTCTGCACGCATTGATAAGCAATTGGTGCCACTGCAAACGCAACTAGAAAACGGCATGACTGTGGAAGTTATTACTGCCACCTGGGCAAGACCGAATCCATTATGGCTTAATTACGTCGTTACCGCCAAAGCACGCAGTAGCATTCGCGCGTATTTAAAGAATTTTCAGCAACAAGAGGCCATTAACTTAGGGCAGCGTTTACTGGAAAAAGAACTGTCTGCGATGTCGCTTAGTCTTCAGGAAATGCCGCCTGAGCGCATCACCGATTTATTAAAGG
>JABFRM010000222.1 GCA_013141155.1 Methylococcaceae bacterium
CCTTCCGAGATAATGGGCAGGGTATAGACCTTGATGCGATTGTCGCAAAATTGGAGTTGGAATAATGGGGCTGTATCGTTTGCTAAAGACTCGCCGGAATTTTCGGCGGTTTGGGCTTACACCCCCATATACGAACTTCAAAAACGGGCAGTAAAACCCTTTTATTAAACATAACTCATTGAAATATTAAATTAAATATCATTAATTAGGGTTATTAATTCTAGTATTAAGTATATATACTAATATTTCAATGTGTTATATAAAATGTCATTATCAATTTCGAAATCGATATTTCCTTTATAAACCGCTAACGACAAGGGTTCCATGGGTGTCGTGGGACAAACCGTTCTTTTGGTTCAATAACCTCTAAATACGTTAAAAAAACACCTGCTTTTGTAGTGTTTACACTTGCTTCAAGTACGGCATCGCTGTTTTTTTATGCGCCAAACTACCCTAAGCACTTAGGATGAATCAAGCCACCCTTGTAATTCAAACTCTCAATCTGCGGGAACGATTATTTGATCGTATTAATGTTATCAATTTAAAACGTCACGGGGAAAACAAGGTTTTTTATGTAGATAATATCGAACTTCAGGGTCGTTAAACGATTGAAATTTAAGCTGCATAACATATCTACCCGAGCTTAAAATTCGCCAAATCAATACATTGGCAGTGACAAACTTACATAATACGGCAAGATTATCCGTTAGGCATATACAAAACCCTACAAACGTTTTAAACTGCTTCGCAGTTATTTAATTTTGTGGCTAAACGGTTAAATAACCACGTAAGAATCACATACTGTTGTTTATATTTAAAACCCGACAAAAACTTACTTTTAGGAACAAATATGAAATTAACAAACCATAGAATCAGGCGCGATGTTATGAACATCGCTCAACATATAAGCTGGATATTTACACTGACTTGCGTTTTAATGGCATCGGCAATCAGCTCCCAAGCTTTTGCCGTTTCTGCAATCAGAGGCGGCTTCACGGGCAATACATTAGCTGCGAATGATGACGGATCGACAGGGCAAGTGCCTTTTGGCTTTAACCTTAATTTTTTCGGTCAGCAATATAGCCAGGGTTATGTCAATAACAATGGCAACGTGACTTTTGATAGCCCGCTGGGTACCTATACACCCTTTGGCATCACCAATAATCAAACCAAAATAATCGCCCCTTTTTTTGCGGATGTGGATACTCGAGTTGCCGGCAGCAATCCGGTTACTTATGGACAAGGGCTGATTGGTAGCCGACCCGCTTTTGGCGTTAATTGGATTGACGTTTCCTGTTTTTCAACCGCTAACGGTGGACGTAACACTTTCCAGTTGATATTAGTTGACCGCTCCGACGTCGGTGCAGGTGATTTTGATATTGAGTTTAACTATGGCTCGATTGTTTGGGAAACCGGCACTGCCAGTGGCGGCAATGGTGTTTGCCAAGGCGGCAGTTCTGTTCATGTTGGTTATTCAAATGGCACATCTAACGCCCTTGAATTGGCGGGTTCAGGCATCAATGGCGCTTTTTTGGATAGCAACACCATCACCGGCCTGATTTATAACAGCCGTAATTCCTTACAAGATGGTCGTTATGTGTTTGAGGTGCGAAACGGCGTTGCACCACTTGGACAAAGTATTTCAGGTACTGTTTACGGTAATGACAACAGCAATCCGTTGGCATCTGCTTTAGTGCAAATTTGTACGACAACAGGCGATATTGTTTGTAATCTGACCAGCACCAACCCTAACGGTCAATACATTATCGGCGGCTTAAGCGATAATACTTATCAAGTTAAAACCTTTCCGCCCGCTGGCACCAACTACAACACGGGTGCGATCCCCGTGGTTCTTGCAGGCGCTACCTTGTTAAATCAAGATATTATATTACTAGGCCCTAAACCGTTGCCCAGTGGCACTACCATTAGTCCAACGCTGGGAGCAAATAATGGCGGAGCAGTAACGATTCCAGTCGTTTATTGGAATAATCCACTCACCCTGACCACCCAAGGTTGCCAAGGCGGAACTGCAAGTTATACCGTTACCAGCGATGTTACCGGCAGCGTTATCGCTTCGGGTTCTATGACAGAAAGCCAAAGCAACTCAGGGTCTTATACAGCAAACATTCCACCATTTTACCCAAACCACGATAATGTCACTGTCGATATTGCCATTAACTGTCCAGGCGGTAGTGTGACGCATGTGGTATTTACACTGTACATCGACCCCAGCGGCGTGGTGAAAGATACCAGTGGCAACCCTGTCAATGGTGCATCAGTCACATTGTATCGTTCAGACAGTTCCGCAGGGCCTTTTGTAACAGTGCCAAATGGTGATGCGGTTATGTCACCCATCAACCGCAACAACCCGTCTATCACTAATGCACAAGGATTGTTTGGTTGGGATGTGGTTACTGGTTATTACAAAGTGCGTGCTGAAAAAGCTGGCTGTACCGCACCCGGTAATGTTCAACAAGCCTTTGTGGAATCTGCTGTATTAACCATCCCTCCGCCAGTGACTGATTTAAATTTGGTTCTGGCTTGCCAGGTGGGCTTTGCAGTATGCGATGTCAATCAGGATGGTGTTGTTACAAATGCAGACATCAGCAACATTATGGGGCGCTTACGCTCAACGGTTCCGGTTGGCACCTTAGGAGACGTTAACGGTGACGGCCGCATTACTACGCAGGATGCGCGTAGTTGCGCATTGCAACTTGCGCCTCCGGCGTTATCTGCTCAACCACAATAAATCAACTTTATAAAATGTAATCACCTGAAGGTTTTTCTCTCCTTCAGGTGGTTTTTATTGACCATTACGCATGAGGTTACAACGATGCTTCAAAAAATACTCTTCACTTTGGCAATCCTGGCAAGCAACGCCTGTCTGACAGCCAATGCAACGCCGTTACTGTCTCTTATCCCCTCTTCACAAACGGTTGCTTTAGGCGGATCAGCTTCTGTAGATGTGGTTCTCAGTGGCCTCGAATCAGGTGGATTAGATGAAATCCTCTCCGCTTATGATTTAAGTATTACCTGGAATGATTCGATTTTAAATTTAAGCGTACATAATGGCTTCGATCTAGGTGAGGGCGTTAATTCCACCCCCTCAGCAGGCGTACTTGATTTATCGAGTTTATCGTTTTTAAATGACAGCGCACTACAAGGAATTCAAGGAGATGGCCTAACCTTAGCGGTACTTGATTTTAATGGCGTTGGCATCGGCACTTCCGCACTAAACTTCGCTGTCCACGATTTGACGGGCTTAGGTGCGCTTGCTTTAGATCATAGCATTGCGAATGGCAGTGTCACAGTTAGTGCGGTTCCAGTGCCTAGTGCCGTCTGGCTTTTCGGTTCTGGACTGCTGGGACTTTGGAGAGCCAAAAATACAGCTTCCTCCAGGAAAATCAGTGCTTAAAATTTCTGACCTCATTTCATAAGTAAGGTCAGTTTTTTGCCACTGGAAAGTATTTAACTTAGCTGTAACCGCATGGTTTTTCACCCCAACATGCGGTTACGCTTTTTATTCAGCCATTTAGCTTCATCCTGCTTTTGGTTCAAGGCAATCAGGTCAATTTGAGTGCAGCAGCCTAAAAAACTTGCCTTACACTTAATAGCGTTTTGTATATTCCCCACCCTAACGGTATCAAAACCAAGAGCCAAGCCAATAAAATTTTTATGGGGCTGCTGGGTTGCACGGGGTTTTGATTTGATGCTAGGGCGGCGGCATCACTGGTTTTTTCATGCGCCAAGCGTTTTTCTTCCATCAATTCGGCATCGGTCATAAACCATTTATCCGCCACCGGACGAATTAACAAATTACACAGCAAGCCGATCATTAACATCCCCGCCAGAATAAGCATGGTTTGGTTATAGACCTGTTCACGCGGCAAACCTAGCTGCATTTGATATTCGCGCATGTAATTGACAATCACCGGCCCTAAAATGCCTGCGGTTGCCCAGGCGGTCAGCAAACGCCCATGAATCGCGCCCACCATTTGCGTGCCGAACAAATCCGCCAAATACGCCGGAACTGTCGAAAAACCACCGCCATACATACTTAAAAT
>JABFRM010000345.1 GCA_013141155.1 Methylococcaceae bacterium
CACCACTTCTTCCGCCAAACCTTTCAGCATGGCCTCAGTCAAGTCCATCAAGTCACCATATTCAGCATACGCTTGATAAAACTCTAGCATAGTAAATTCAGGGTTATGCCGTGTAGACAAGCCTTCATTACGGAAGTTGCGGTTAATTTCAAATACCCGTTCAAAACCACCCACGACCAAACGCTTTAAATACAATTCTGGTGCAATCCGCAGATACATATCCATATCCAGTGCGTTATGATGGGTCATGAATGGACGCGCCGTAGCACCACCGGGAATAACTTGCATCATAGGCGTTTCCACTTCCAAGAACTGCCGTTCAATCAAAAATTGTCGAATATAACTCACGATTTTCGAACGCATCAAGAACGTATGCCGAGATTCTTCACTCATGATCAAATCCAAGTATCGCTGGCGATATTTGATTTCTTGATCTTGAACACCGTGAAATTTTTCTGGCAACGGACGCAACGCTTTGGTCAGCAAGCGAATATCATCCACTCTTAGACTCAAATCACCCGTTTGAGTTTTAAATAACACCCCCTCAGCACCAATAATGTCGCCAATATCCCACTTTTTAAACTGGTCGTTGTAAAAATTTTCAACCAAGTTATCACGCGCGACATACAGTTGAATTTGCCCCGACATATCTTGGATATGCGCGAAACTCGCCTTACCCATGATGCGCCGCGTCATTAACCGCCCCGCAAGTTTGACGCGGATCGGTTCCGCTTCTAGCTCTTCTTTGGTCTGTTCGCCATATTGGGCAAGCAACTCTCCGGCAACCACATTGCGCCGAAAATCAGTGGGAAAGGCAATGCCGTTCTCACGCAATTCTGTTAATTTGCTACGGCGTTGTTTGATTTGTTCTTGTTCGTCTAGTTGGATTTCGGACATGGGTTTTAATAGTTTTATAAATAATCGTTGAGATTTTATGGTGAGGAATTAATGCAAGCTTATTCACCATCATCAAGTGAATTTAAGTAGTTAGCTAAAACATCACCGTGACAGGCGGCAGGCTTACAATGGCAACCTAGCGTTCTACCACGTAATTTTAATAATTGTTCTTTACTACTTTTAAGATATCCTCGATCAAAGTCATATTGATACTTTCTTATAACTTCGTCGCGATTACCTTCAATACCAATAGGATATGGATTACCCCAATCCGAACCTCTGCCAATATAGACATCGTACTTCTCTTTCTTATCAACATTAACAACTCTGGTAATCTTAGTATCTATGAGTCTAGTTGGAATTTTTTTAGTGGAAAGATCAGTGATTATGTTTGAAAAACTTTCGCTATCATTAAAAATAATCGCATAATTAATGCCATCAAAATTCTTTTTGTTATCAGGTAGCGTTATTGCATCAAGAACCCGCTTATCTGCACCTAATTTTTTTTCAATATATCCTAAGTAATCATCCCTGTATGCTAACGAAAACTTATTTAGATTTGAAAGAATTTTGGTTATTTTTCTTTCAAATTTTTCATAACATAAAAAATCATGAGGATAGGCAATAAAAACGGTTGGGGTTTCTTGAATGTTCATGACAAATGTACAATTTTAATATTTTCATCCCACTGCTTATTGAGATACTCAACCACGAGCCGTCTGTGACACTGATGTGGCTGGTGTTCACTGCATAATAAGCAACCATTATCAATTAAAGATTTATCTATAGTCCGCTCTATATTGCGCTGTGCCATTAAGTTTATAAATTTGTCTGAGTAACTTTCCCAAGTAATCGCTTTATTTTTATAGGCATCAAGCATAGGTTTAGTTGGAGCCAAATCAAGCAGGTGGATGTAATCTACTTTGCACAACTCCTTTAGGAAATAGGCCAAATCGTTTTTCTTCGCAAAACCGGCCAGTTGAGAAGTAACGTTTAAACGTACATCCACAACTCGAATGATATTATTTTTCTTGATTAATGAAAAAAATTTTTCGGCTGTTTTTTGGGTAAATCCAATGGTGAATGTTTTCATATGGTTTCTTAAAAAATAGTAGCTACTATTTTATAGCAGTAGCCATTAAAATTTTCACCTAAACTGATACATAATATGCCCATTAAATTTCGACTACTATTTTCCAATAAAGTGTCAAAATTTGGATCTGTTGCGGATAGATCATAATTTTTCTCTTTGTAAGAAAACGAAACTCGCCTCTTATTTTCTTCATTTTTGTACAGAGCACCGTCCTGAACTTTTACCAAATATAAAGACTGCCCAATTGGGATTATACTATTTTCAATTTGCGAGTATTCAATTCTATCGCCATCGCCCCATAATGATTCAGGTTCGTCTAAATAGTTTTGTAGCTCTTGTTCTGAAATATTAAATTTATGCTGCCAAATATCCTCTGAAACAACATGATTTTCAGGTTGATTGGGCAAATGGGCGTGTTGGAGAAAGTTTATTTCTAATTTTTGCAAAACCTTAGAGTTATATGGCGGCTTTCCTTGGGCTTGCCATTGATTGTTTGTGCATTTAGATTGCTGTTCAGATAGTTCTGCACCGTTTACATCTGAAACAGGCCTTATCCATTCTTTTGAGTTTATGTCTTTACCTGCAACACAATATTGATTGTGTTTAATAGATTTCGCCAAAACAACAATTGTTTTTTTAATGGGCATTAGTTAAATACTTTGTTTTTTAAAAGAATGATTAATAATCAATAATTAATCACAACCCACTCTTCAAACTCGCCTCAATAAACTGATCTAAATCGCCATCCAGCACTGCTTGGGTATTCCCGGTTTCCACACCCGTGCGCAAATCTTTAATACGCGACTGATCCAATACATACGAGCGAATCTGGCTGCCCCAGCCTATGTCAGACTTAGAATCTTCCAAGGCCTGTGAGCTTTCACTGCGCTTACGCATTTCCAGTTCATACAGTTTAGCTTTCAATTGTTGCATCGCAGTATCGCGGTTTCTATGTTGTGAGCGATCACTTTGACATTGCACCACGATACCGCTGGGCGCATGGGTCATACGCACGGCAGATTCAGTTTTGTTAATGTGCTGACCACCCGCGCCGCTGGCACGATACACATCCACGCGAATATCCGCTGGATTGATGTCAATTTCAATATCATCATCAATTTCTGGCGACACAAACACTGATGCAAACGAGGTATGGCGGCGGTTACCAGAATCAAACGGGGATTTCCTGACCAAGCGATGTACGCCAGTTTCGGTGCGTAACCAGCCAAATGCGTACTCGCCTTCAAATTTGATGGTAGCACTTTTAATTCCTGCAACATCACCCTGGGATTCTTCAATCAATTCAGTTTTAAAGCCTTTCTTCTCTCCCCAGCGTAAGAACATCCGCTCGATCATGGACGCCCAATCTTGTGCTTCAGTGCCGCCGGAGCCGGATTGAATATCCAAAAAGGCGTTATTGGCATCCATTTTGCCAGAGAACATGCGTCTAAATTCCAGGGTGGCGACTTTTTGTTCAAAGTGTTCCAAATCGTTGATCACAGTTTCGACCGTTTCCTCATCGGCTTCTTCAACCGCCATGAGCAATAATTCTTCCGCATCGTCTAAGCCACGATCCAGCTCGGTAATGGTATTGACGACTGATTCTAATTGTCCACGCTCTTTGCCGAGCGCCTGTGCTTCTTCAGGCTTATTCCAAATCGTCGGGCTTTCTAATTCCCTTAAAACCTCAACTAAGCGCTCATTTTTGTGGTCAAAGTCAAAGATACCCCCGAAGAGAATCACCACGGCTTCTTAAGTCAATGATTTTATTTTTGATTGGATTTATTTCTTGCATAGATATGATTTTTAACCCCTGTCAGTCACTAACAATGTAAGGAGAAACAGTAAAAATTTGAAAAAGAAGGGAATTATAAACTATATCGGCATACTGTTTCTATTGAACTTGTTATAGACAAAATGACTTTATGCGCTCACCGAGCTTGCCCGTCTAAAATTGTACTTTTGTCTATAGGCCAAAGGTTTAAAATAATATTCTTTGGAAAGCGCTTTTATTATTGAGAGTATGGTCTATAGTGTTGGATACGATTAACCAAATTTTATTGATCAGCATGAGCGACATTATCATTGGGCGACAACAAATTTTAGATCATGAGCTTAAAATATATGCCTATGAGCTGTTATTTAGAGGCGCAGACTTTGATATTGCCGATCCTGAAAATGGTACAAGAGCGACTAATCAAATTATTACCGACACGCTTTTAGAGGTGGGTCTTAATAATATTGTCGGTTCGCATAAAGCGTTTATAAACTTTACCACCCAGAATATTCTTGAAAAAACTCCGCTACACCTCCCAAAAGATCGTATCGTCATCGAAATTTTAGAAGATATTAAAATAGACAAAAAAGTAATTGATAACGTTAGAGACTTTTCTAATAAAGGTTACATCATTGCGCTCGACGATTTTATATTTACCAAAGAATGGCAACCATTGGTTGAAATCGCTGATATTGTCAAAATTGATGTAATGGCGATGAGTATGCCCGATATTAAAGCGCTAATTGCTAAACTTAAGCCGTTTAATGTCAAATGCCTAGCTGAAAAAGTAGAGACGCACACTGCATTTTTGCAACTCGAAGAATTAGGGTGTGATTTTTTTCAAGGTTATTTTTTTAGTAAACCCAATTTAGTAGAAGGTAAGCGTATTGGTGTCAATCAGTTAGCGGCTATCAAGCTGCTTACAACGATTAGTAAGGCTAAGGTTGATTTTAATGAAATCACCGCGATTATTGCGCAGGATGTCGGCTTGAGCTATAAATTATTGCATTATATCAATGCGTCTTTTTTTGGTTTGCCCCGACAAATCCAATCTATACAGCATGCTATTAGTTGTTTGGGCTTAAAAGAAGTCAGGCGTTGGACGAGTATTGTCACTTTGGCCTCTCTCTCAGATAAGCCCACAGTTATTTTAGAAAATGCCCTTATTTGTGCCAGGATGTGTGAGCAAATTGCACTTTTATTACACGAAAATGCGGAGCAATTTTTTATGATCGGTATGCTTGCGCACATAGACGGTCTTTTGGATATAGCATTAGCGGAAGCGTTAAAACAATTGCCTTTAGAAGAAGCTATTGTGAATGCGTTATTATATAAACAGGGCATCGCTGGCGAAACCTTGAAATGTGTGATTGATTTTGAACAATGGCAAATTTCTGGTGAGCCGTTTAAAAATATCAGTAAGCAACAAATCGGCGCAATTTATTTAGAAGCTATTAGCTGGACGGAAGGGGTATTGAATAACATCAATTAACTTAAGTCTGGGGCGCTTAGCCACTCTGCGCTGACAAAGTGTTATCATTATGCTTTCATTGGCATGTCCCAATTCGCTTGCTCTGACATTTATGCAACTTAATACACTGACCAACCAAACCATTGCTCTTGCAGGCATCGCGCAAGCGGCCGCGTTAGCGCAGCAACTCGCCGTCACGGGCAGCGCCGAGCAGCAGGCTCTGCAAGCCAGTGTAGGCAGTATTCTTAAAGTGAATACAGATGCCGTAATTGATGTCTTTGATGGTTTAATAGGCCTAAAATTAGGCATAACCGAATTGGCCGCGCAATTGGCGGACACAAGGGTCGCCAATCCCGAGCGGGCGCGTTACGCGGCACAACTGGTGTTTCTGGAAAAAAAACTCAGCAAAGAGCCGTCTTTACTCAAAGCCATCAGTGCGGGCATTGAAAAAGCGCAATTTCAAAGTGAGCATTTTGGGTTATTACACGAAAACGTTTTGGCAAGTTTGGGTGATATTTACCACACCACCATTAGCACCTTGCAGCCGCGCATTATGATTAACGGTGATGAAGCCTATTTAGGTCGTCCAGATATAGTCAATAAAATCCGTTCTGTGTTATTGGCAGGCATCCGTTCAACGCTGTTGTGGCGGCAATGTGGCGGTAGTCGCTGGCGATTTTTATTTTACCGTAAAAAATATCAAGCCGAATTACAGCGGCTGTTAGCTGAACTTAATGCCGCATGACTGATCTGATTAAAGCTGAAAATCTTACCCGTTATTATGATCAACACTGTGCGGTTAATGATGTCAGTTTCACTTTAAGCAAAGGCGAAGTATTGGGTTTTTTAGGCCCGAACGGCGCAGGCAAAACCACCACTATGCAATTGCTCTGCGGCAATCTCGCGCCTAATGCGGGCAGCATTCACATTAACGGCATTGATTTACTTAAAAATCCCAATGCCGCTAAAGTCAATTTAGGCTATTTGCCGGATACGCCGCCGCTGTATAAAGACCTCACGGTGAATGAATTTTTGACGTATTGCGGACAATTACATCGCGTACCCAAAGCGCAAATAGCGAAAGCCTTAGAAGTCGCTAAAGAACGCTGTGCGTTAAGTGATGTGGCTGATCGCTTAATCGGTAATTTGTCCAAAGGCTATCAACAGCGGGTGGGTATCGCCCAAGCCATTTTGCACAATCCTGCGGTGATTATTTTAGATGAACCTACCGTAGGGCTTGATCCCTTGCAAATTCGAGAAATCCGGCTGCTGATTCGAGAACTAGGGCAAGATCACGGTATTATTTTATCCACGCATATTCTCTCTGAAGTGCAGGAATCTTGTACGCATGTGCAGATTATTCAAGCAGGACGCTTAATCCTCAAAACCAGCATTAATGACCTGAACAAACAGTTGCAAGCGACAGGTTTAAACATTGTCACCCGCTCGCCGATGGACGTTGATAAACTCTCACTAATTGATGGCGTGACGGCGATAGAAGTGCTTAGCCCTTGCCACGTCAGAGTGCAACATGCCGAAATAGGCAGGGCCAATCCACCTGAAGCCATTGCCGCAATGATTGTAAGCTGCGGCTGGGGGCTGCAAGAAATCACGCCTATCCAAAATTCATTGGAAGATGAATATATCCGCTTAACGCAAAGTCAAACGCCGCTATGATCTTAACCATCGCCTGCCGCGAACTCAAAACCT
This sequence comes from Methylococcaceae bacterium, assembly GCA_013141155.1. GTDB lineage: Bacteria > Pseudomonadota > Gammaproteobacteria > Methylococcales > Methylomonadaceae > SXIZ01. The sequence continues at coordinate 6,949 of JABFRM010000345.1, forward strand.
TATTTCTTTCACCCTTGGCTTGGGTTTTATTGGCTATGGTGCAAATTATCCAAGCGTATTTGTTTTTATCCTTAGTAGAAGCCTTTAACAGCGTACAAGCCACCTTAGCCAATATGGCAGATTCCCCAGGGCTTGCCGAACTGGTGGTTACGCCGTTGTTTTACAATACCGCCATCATTTTGTTACTGATTGCCCCATTATTCACCATGCGAATGATTTCTGAAGAGCGGCGCAATAAAACCCTAGCATTATTGCTGTCTGCGCCCATTAGCACCACGCAGATTGTTTGCGGCAAGTTTTTGGCTGTATTGGGGCTATTCAGTTTGACGGTGTTATTGACCAGCCTTATGCCGCTGTCTTTATTGGTTGGTGCAACGCTGGATTTTGGTAAATTTTTCGCCAATGTGCTCGCTTTAACCCTGTTAATGGCAGCATTTTCCGCCGTCGGTTTATGGCTCTCGTGTGTCGCCAATCACCCCACCGTTGCGGCGATCACTACCTTTGGGGTGTTGCTATTGCTCTGGATTTTAGATTGGAGTAACAATTACCGCGAGCAATCCAGCTCGACCTTAAAATATTTTTCGCTCGCCAAACATTTTCAAAGTCTGCAAAGTGGCTTGATCAGCTCGGTAGATTTGCTTTATTTTGGGCTACTGATTGCCACTTGTTTATTGTTAAGTGTCAGGCGATTGGATTATGAACGGCTACAAAAATGACCTTACCAACCACTAAACGCGCGCAACATCCGCGTCTAAAACATCGTTGCATAACCGCCGTTTTACTGCTGCTCATGGGTGTAGTTGCTTGGTTGAGCACGCAGTATCCCGTGTTAATAGACATCACCGCCAATAACCGCAACACCCTCTCCACGCCCTCAATACAGCTCTTACAACGCTTAAGCGCCCCCGTAAACATCACCGCTTATATCAAGCGCGGCTTGCCCCTGCGAAACCAATTGAGCGATTTGATTGAGCGTTACAGCCGCATTAAGCCGGATGTGACCGTGAAATTTGTGGATCCCGCCGAGCAACCTGAACAAATTCGTGCCTTGGACATCGGTGCGGAAGGTGCAATTCTGGTGGAATACCAAGGACGCAGTGAGAAAATCACCTTCGTCAATGAAACGTCGTTGAGCAATACCCTATTGCAATTGCTGAGCACCGAAAAACATTGGATAAGCTTTTTAACGGGACACGGCGAACGTAGCCCCATCGGCACGGCGAATTTTGATTTGGGCGATTTCGGTAAGCGGCTAAAGCAACTTGGCTATACCGCACAACCGCTCAATTTATCCAGCTTGCCAGCAATTCCCGATAACTCCTCGTTTCTCGTGATTGCAGGCCCGAGCGTTCCTTTATTGGCGGGCGAATTGGACATTATCAAGCACTATTTGCAACAAGGCGGTAATTTATTATTACTCACCGAACCTGATGCAACGTTACTTAAACCATTATTGGATGACTTAGGTGTGCAAGTCTTGCCGGGTACATTAGTGGATAATAAATCCAAACTATTTGGCATCAACAACGCTACTTTTGTGTTGCTCAATGGCTATGAAACGCCGCATGCCATCACTAAAAATCTTGAAACCATGACGCTGTTTCCGACTTCCGCTGCGTTATCCACAACTGCCAGCCCCTATACGCCTGTCAAGCTGCTCAATAGTTCAGCAGAAGCGTGGAACGAGACGGGTGAATTAAACGCGTTGATTAATTTTGATGTCGCCAAAAGTGAACAAATGGGGCCATTGACCCTTGGCTTAGCCCTAACGCGCAAATTTGCAGGTAAACAACAACGTATCGTGGTCATGGGCGATGGTGATTTTCTGAGTAATGCGTATATCCATAATGTCGGCAACCTTGATTTAGGACTGCGGCTGATCAAATGGCTAAGCTTTGACGATAACATCATTGACGTACCCGCGCGCATGGCACCGGATAATCGCCTGCAACTTACGCCGCTGAGTATTGCCGTGATCGGCTTTGGCTTTTTAATGATTCTGCCACTGATTTTAGCAATCAGTGGTTGGTGGATTTGGCGACAACGTAAAAAACGATAAACTTATGCCCGAATTACCCGAAGTTGAAACCACCCGTCGCGGCATTGAATCGCATATAACAGGGCTGCAAGTGAGCGGATTGACCATTCGCCATCCCACCTTACGCTGGCCGATTCCAGCCGATTTACTTCAGCACGTACACAATCAAACGCTACACCGCATTGATCGCCGCGCCAAATATTTGCTGTTTTACTTTGATAGCGGCTGCTTACTCGTCCACCTAGGCATGTCCGGCAGTTTACGCATCCTGACCGAACGCCTACCGCCAGCCAAACATGATCATGTAGACATTGTGTTCGGGGCAGATTGCATCCTGCGTTATACCGATCCGCGCCGCTTTGGCGCGATCTTGTGGTTGGGTCAAAATTCTGAACAGCACCCCTTGCTCGCCAAACTCGGACCCGAACCGCTCAGCGATGACTTTACGGGTGAGCATCTGCATCAGCTTTCCCGCAATCGTAAGGTGAATGTGAAGCAATTTATTATGGATCAAGCGGTGGTCACTGGCACGGGTAATATCTACGCCAATGAAGCGCTATTTGCCAGTGGCATTCTGCCTACGCGGGCAATTAATAGTATCGCGTTAGCTGAATATGATCGCTTGGTGGTGCATATCAAACGTATTTTAACCGCCGCAATTGCCCAAGGTGGCACGACGCTGCGCGATTTTACTAATTCTGACGGCAAGCCGGGGTATTTTAAACAACAATTAAATGTGTATGGGCGCACCGGATTACCATGTACACACTGCCAAAATCCGCTACAAGAAGTTCGCATTAACGGGCGTTCCAGTGTTTTTTGTGGGCAATGCCAGCGTTAATTATGTTGTACTTTCAATCCAACGTAAATAAGCCGGTAAACCTTCAGTAACTGACACCGCGATAATTTCTGGAATGCCATAAGGATGATGCTGTTTTATCGCTTGCTCAATATTTGGGTAGTTTTGTTGCGTTGCTTTAATCAGCAATAAGTGTTCTTGTGCTGATTCAATTTGACCTTGCCACCTGTACAACGACAAGATGCTGGGTAAAATATTCACACAGGCTGCCCATTCCTCGTTTAACAATAAGTGCGCCAGAGTTTCAGCGGTGGATTGATCAGGGCAAGTGCAAAAAATGAGTTGGATATTGGTCATAAGAGCGGTTGATTAATGTGGACTGATTGATATTATGCTAGATATTCTGTCGTGATGCCTTTATCATCCTGCCTAACAATCTTAAAATTAAGGTGAAACCATGAGATCGGTGCAAAAAATAATGTTGGGCATTTTTGTCGCAGTGCCTTTTATTGAAATGTATTTATTGATACAGGTGGGTGGCATTATTGGCGTGTTTCCGACCATTATGTTAGTGATGTTGACGGCAGTGATAGGCGCTGGTTTACTGCGTTACCAAGGGTTTTCGACTTGGCAGCGACTACAAAGCAATCTTGCTCAGGGCATTATGCCCGCTTATGAGCTGATTGAGGGCTTGTTATTGTTATTGGGCGGCTTATTGCTGTTAACCCCCGGTTTTTTTACCGATGCGTTGGGCTTTGCCTGCATGATTCCTGCTGTGCGACAAAAAGTTGCGCGGTATGCAATAGAGCATCATTTGTTTAGTGTGATCGACGGTAGCGCGTTTCAATCATCGAAAAAAACGGCACCCGATGCACTGGAAGGGGAGTTTAAACGAGAAGATAACTGAAAACGCCTACGATACCATCCGTAAATAACCCGCAACAGCTATTCATGACAGATCATCACGCTATGTATATACAACATAAAGCCCACCCTTGGCACGGCATCCACCCTGGCGACAATTGTCCTACCGTGGTCACCGCGTTTATTGAAATTGTGCCTTCGGATACCGTTAAGTATGAAATAGATAAGGAAAGTGGTTACCTTAAAATAGATCGGCCGCAGAAATTTTCCAATATGATTCCAACGCTCTACGGCTTTATTCCGCGCACCTATTGTGCGGAAAAAGTCGCGGAATATGCAGCTTTAAAATCTGGCAAAGCCGTTGCGAAGGGTGATGGTGATCCGCTGGATATTTGTGTATTGAGTGAACGCAGTGTGACCCATGGTGATATTTTGTTGCAAGCCATTCCTATCGGAGGCTTTCGATTGTTGGATGGCGGTGAGGCTGACGATAAAATTATTGCCGTGATGAAAGGCGATGAATTTTATCGGCAATGGAATGATGTATCCGATTGCCCAGAGTCCTACATTAATCGTTTAAAACATTATTTTTTAACCTATAAGCATTTGCCCAGCGAAAAAAGTATTTGTGAAATTACCGATGTGTACGGTCGTGAAGAAGCGCATGAAGTGATCAAGCGATCATTGGCGGATTATACAAAACATTTTGGTTGTCGCGAAGATGCACCATAACAGGCTGTTTTAAAGGGCGCTGCTCAAAAATAATAAAACCTGTGTGGGGTGTTTTTTAAGTGACATGCGTGTAATTTTGTTTCTATCACTTCCGCTGTCCTTTATAATGCTGAAATTTTTACATTCAAGTTTGTTGTCACGGGGAAAAGATGGCTATTTATAGTACCAATGAGTTTAAGGGTGGGCTAAAGATCATGTTGGATAATGATCCTTGTTCGATTATCGAAAATGAATTTGTTAAACCCGGTAAAGGTCAGGCTTTTAGTCGTGTCAAAATTAGGAATCTTAAAACTGGGCGGGTGATAGAGCGTACTTTTAAATCGGGTGAAACCTTAGAAGGCGCTGATGTTGTCGATGTTGAAATGCAGTATTTGTACAATGATGGTGAATATCGTCACTTTATGGTGCCGGAATCTTTTGAACAATATCAAATTGATGATAAAACTGTCGGCGACGTCCGCATTTGGCTGAAAGAACAAGATGTTTGCACCGTGACCTTATGGAACGATGCACCTTTAGCCGTTACACCGCCTAATTTTGTGATTTTAGCCATTACCGAAACTGATCCCGGTGTGCGTGGTGATACTTCGGGGGGTGGGGGTAAACCCGCCAAGCTTGAATCAGGTGCGGTGGTGCGTGTACCCTTATTTGTGCAAACTGGCGAAATTGTTAAGGTAGACACCCGCACTGGCGAATATGTTTCGCGCTTTAAAGAATAACTAAAGCTTGCAAACTTCTGCTGTTGACATTGCTTGGCGACCCACTTGTGATTTTGCTGCGCTACAGCTAAGAGCAAAGCTATTGGCGGCGACGCGTGAGTTTTTTGCTTTTCGTTCGGTACTGGAAGTAGAGACGCCATTGTTAGCGCCGACCACCGGTACTGACCCGCAGTTGGCGTTTTTTGAAACGCACTATGATTGTGGGTTGGAACAGCGAACGTTATATTTGCAAACTTCCCCAGAGTTTGCGATGAAACGTTTGCTGGCGGCGGGCAGTGGCAGTATTTATCAGATTGGTAAAGCGTTTCGTAATGGTGAAGTCGGACGTTTCCATAATCCTGAATTTACTTTATTGGAATGGTATCGAGTGGGTTTTGATTTGCCGCAATTAATGGTCGAGGTGGCACAATTGTTTGATTGCTGGTTTGCGCCATATCGACCTTTATTGCCGACTCAAACCATCAGCTATAGCGAAGTTTTTAAGCGTCATACCGGTTTGGATGCGCTTTGTTTTGATTTTGAAACCTATGCGGCTTATGCGGTGGCGCAACAGTTGGCCGATGCAGTGCGTTTATGTGGGCATGAGCATAGCGTGTGGTTGGATTTTTTATTTAGCCATCAAGTGCAGCCGCATTTAGGGTCTAAACATCTGGAAATGGTTTATGCTTATCCAGCTTGCCAGGCATCCTTGGCACGGCTTAATCCGCAAGATGCCCGTGTTGCAGAGCGTGTAGAATTATTTTTACAAGGCGTTGAATTAGGTAATGGTTTTTTTGAGTTGACCGACGCGCAGGAACAGGAACAGCGCTTTGAAAATGAACAACAGCTACGCCAGCAAAAGAATTTACCCTCGGCGACAAAAGATTTAAAATTTTTAGCGGCCTTACAGTCTGGTTTGCCTAGCTGTGCTGGTATTGCCATCGGGTTAGATCGCGTGTTAATGTTGCTCTCAGAAAATAAGTCGATTGATGATGTGCTGAGTTTTTCACAGAACAGAATTTAATCTTGTTTAAATGTGGCTGCCCGACACGAAGTTGAATATGTTATAATCCAGCCAGTTAACACATTGATGTTTGAGATTAATTAATACATGAAATCACCTTTAATAACTCCCCTGCTAGTCTTGTCCATACTGGCTTCTTCGGCAGCCAACAGCGCCGATGAGTTTACCGTAAGCGATATTAAAGTGAATGGCTTGCAAAGAATTACCATCGGCGCCGTTTATGATTCCTTGCCTGTCCATGTGGGGGAAAAATTTGCGGACAATGATGTTGCGCCAGCGATTCGTGCATTATTTAAGACCGGATTTTTTAAAGATGTTGCCTTAAAGCATGAGGGGTCGACGCTGATTGTCGATGTTGTCGAACGTCCAACTATCGCTAGAATTGTCTTTGAAGGCAATAAAGACCTCACTAAAGAAGATTTGAGCAAGGCGTTGAAAAAAATTGGTCTCGCCGAAGGGCAGGTCTTTAATCAGCAGGTACTTGATAAGGTTGAGCAAGAGCTGAGACGGCAATATTACAGTCATGGCAAATATGGCTCAAAAATAACCACCAAGCTTACCGACGCAGCCCGTAACCGAGTGAGTGTTGAAATAAACATCTCAGAAGGTCAGGCGGCAAAAATTCAGCAAATCAACATCGTTGGCAATGCTGCTTTTGAAACCAGTAAATTGTTGTCTGAATTTGAACTCAGCACCTCAAATTTATTGTCTTTTTATACCAAAAATGATCAATACGCCAAGCAAAAATTAGCGGCTGATCTTGAAAAATTACGCTCTTTTTATTTAGATCGGGGATATATTAATTTTGCCATTGACTCTACACAGGTGGCTATAACACCGGACAAAAAAGGCATCTATGTCACCATCAATATTAAAGAAGGTGATTTGTTTGTGCTTAATAAAGTTAAAGTTGCTGGTAATCTCATTGTAAAACCTGAGGAATTGGTTAAGTTGGTGAAGATAGGCCCAGGGGAAATATTTTCCCGTAAAAGTGCCACGGAAACTTCTAAAGCGATTTCTGATCGCTTGGGCGATGACGGTTACGCCTTCGCCAACGTCAATATGGTGCCGGATATTAATGTTAACCATAAAACCGTGGACATGACCTTTTTTGTGGATCCTGGTAAGCGGGTGTATGTGCGCCGCGTCAATATGGCGGGCAATACCAAAACTCGCGATGAAGTCTTGCGCCGTGAAATGCGCCAAATGGAATCCGCTTGGGCGTCTACCTCGCAAATCGAACGTTCAAAAAACCGCTTAGAGCGCTTAGGTTATTTTGAAAGTGTGAACGTTGAAACACCACCAGTCGTGGGTGCTGCTGATCAAATTGACGTCAATTATGCCGTGGCCGAAAAAGCCTCGGGTAATATCATGGCAGGGGTGGGTTTCTCGCAGACCCAAGGTATCGTGTTTAATGCTAACGTGTCGCAGGATAATATTTTTGGCTCAGGCAAGCGGGTTAACGTTGCTTTTAATAACAGCAATTATTTGCGGGAATACAGCCTGGGGTTTTTAAATCCATATTTCACCTCAGATGGCATCAGTATGGGCTACGATCTGAGCTACAGAACCCGTAATGCTGGTCAGGCTAACCTTGCGCGTTATTATACGGATGTCGCTGCGGCAGGGGTAAACTTCGGTATTCCCTTAAATGAATTTGATAGGCTGCGTTTTAACCTTGATCTAAAAGATACCAAACTGAAGCGTGATGCAACATTATCTTCGACACAGATTGATGATTTTTTAAAATCAGGAAAAAGTAACTTTCTAACGGTTGCGGCTGGTTTGGGATGGTCGCATAATTCCTTGAATCGTATGATTATGCCAACTCAAGGGGGACAACAAAGTTTTTCGGCCACGTCCACCATCCCTGGCAGTGACCTGCTTTATTACAAAGTGGATTATAATCAGCAATATTATTTTCCAATCGCAAAAGACCTTACCTTCAGATTGCGTGGTGAAGTGGCTTATGGAAATAGTTACGGAAATAAAAATCACACTGACACTGCACTGCCGTTTTTTGAAAACTACTTTAATGGCGGGGTGCGTTCGGTGCGTGGATTCTATGATAATACCCTGGGGCCAAGAGATTCTAAGGGTTATGCTTTAGGCGGCGGGAGTAAAGTCGTTGGAAATGCGGAGCTATTCTTTCCGGTACCGTTTATGGAAGACTTGAAATCAGTACGCATCGGTGCTTTTTTGGATGTGGGTTCAGTATTTGACGGCGTTGATTTGAATGACGCCAGTAGATATATGCGTTATTCTGCGGGGTTGTCCGGTGAATGGCTATCCCCTTTTGGTGCGCTGGCGGTCAGTGTAGCTTATCCGATTAATAAAAAATCGGTTGCTTGCGAAGGTGATGTTGTTGCTTATCTTGACCCGAAGATTGCTACGGATCGTTGTCATGATGGTACAACTGGCAATCGTCAAGATGTTAAAGATGATGGTAGGGTGTTTCAGTTTTCATTTGGACAAAATTTTTGATTTTGATGCGAAAAGTGACATTGCCATAACGACTGTAACAGTTAGCCGCTGCCAAACAGTTGGATAAGGCTTTACCCGCTGTAAGTTTACCGGTAACGGCAAACGCTATTGTTGGAATGGTTTTGACAATAGCCGGGGAATTTATGCCTGCCCAATACAGCCCGAGGTGATGGGCGTGGGGCAGGGAAGTTAGCGTACCTCAGTGCGTATATTTTGAGAGCAAATAGTTTAACAATGAAAAAGAAAAGTGCGTTATTTTTAGGGCTCATGTTTGCAGCTAATTTATGTGCTGCTGAATTGAAAATTGGCTTTGTGAATGTACCGAAAGTGCTTGAAAAAGCACCGCAGGCAGAAAGTGCAAAAAAACGCTTGGAAAAAGAGTTTTCTCCTCGTGATAAAGCGCTGGTTTCACAACAAAAAGAAATTCAGAGCTTGGAAGAAAAAATGGCAAAAGATGCAGCCGTCATGAGCGAGTCTGAGCGCCGTAACCTTGAAAAGGATTTAGCAGGTAAACAACGCGAAGCAAAACGTGCGCAGCAGGAGTTCAGCGAAGATTTTAATATGCGCCGCAATGAAGAGTTGGGCAAGTTGCAACGTCGGATCGTTGAAGTTATCCGTGCATTAGCGAAAGATGATGGCTATGATTTATTGTTGACCGATGGGGTGATTTTTGCCGCTGATCAACTGGATGTGACCGCGCAAGTCCAAAAAAGATTGACTTCCGTTTCTGAGTAATGCCGTACACGCTGTTAATTTAAGCGTGTATTTAAATTAAATAACACGTTACCGTTATATATGTTACGTTGGTGTCTAAGTGTATGTAATGGACGCGTCTCTTTAAAACAAACAGGCGTGTAGTTGTAAGTAACATGAGATGATCGTAGTTAATTAAATCTCAACCCAGTAAATCAAACCTTAAAGCTATGTCCATTAAATTAGATATTTTACAAATTCAAGACTTTTTGCCACACCGATATCCTTTTTTGCTAATTGACAGAGTTCTTGAATGTGAGCCGGGTGTTAGGTTGCTGGGTCTGAAAAATGTCACTTACAATGAACCTTTTTTTCAAGGGCATTTTCCGCAAAAGCCCATTATGCCTGGCGTGCTTATTTTAGAAGCCTTAGCACAGGCAACGGGTTTATTGGCCTCTGAAACTGCACCGGATGTACTCGGGAAAGGTATGATCTATTATCTGGTCGGTATTGATAAAGCTAAGTTCAAACGGCCTGTGGTGCCGGGAGATCAGCTTATGCTAGAAGCGACTTTTGTGAAAAATAGACAAAATATTTGGGCATTTGATTGTCGGGCTGAGGTGGATGGTGAGTTTGTTGCCAGTGCCAATATTCGTTGTGCCGCTGCGGTAGAAGAATCTTGATTGACGCTAAAGCAGTTGTCGATAAACGGGCTGAAATAGCCGATGACGTGGTCATTGGCCCCTTCTCGGTTGTTGGCGCGCATGTCAAAATTGGTTCCGGTACGGTTATCGGGCCGCATGTTGTTATCAAAGGCCCTGTCAGCATTGGTAAAGACAACCGTATTTACCAATTTTCATCCATTGGTGAGGATCCGCAAGATAAAAAATATGCCGCCGAGGTCACACGATTGGAGATTGGTGACCGTAACGTCATTCGTGAATTTACTACGCTGCACCGCGGTACCAAACAAGATCGTTCGTTGACGCAAATTGGCAACGATAATTTGTTTATGGCGTATACGCATGTCGCGCATGACTGTGTGGTCGGTAATCATGTGATTATGGCGAATGGTGCGTCTTTGGCTGGGCATGTGCATTTAGGTAATCATGCTATTTTGGGCGGGTTTACCCTGGTACATCAATTTACGCAAATTGGACAATTCAGTTTTTCGGCGATGGGTAGTGCGATTACCCAGGATATTCCGCCGTTTGTGATGGTGGGTGGTAGCCCTACCCGTCCACATGGCATTAATTCCGTGGGGATGGAACGCAATGGCATTTCGCCTGAGTCCATCCGCTTAATTAGAAAGTCGTATAAGATTTTGTACAAAACCAATGCCCGCTTGGAAGATGCGATTGAAGAAATGGAAGATATTGCCGGTGAATGTACCGAGCTGTCCATTATGGTCAGTTTTTTGCGTAATGTAACACGCGGCATACTCCGATAAAGCCATTGCTAGTCGCCGGTATTGATGAAGTAGGGCGTGGTTGCCTTGCGGGTGCGGTGTTTGCAGCAGCGGTGGTTCTTGATCCTCATAAGCCTATTGCAGGCTTGACCGATTCTAAAAAATTATCGCCTAAACAAAGGTCGGAATTGGCACTTTTGATTAAACAAAATGCCCTTAGCTGGGCGATTGCCCGTTCTGAACCCAGCGAAATTGATCGTATTAATATTTTACAAGCTTCTTTGCTGGCGATGAGCCGAGCCTTTGCCATGTTGACGGTTACACCGGAGCAAATCTTGGTGGATGGTAATCAAAAGCCGCCCATTGACTTTCCTTGTGAAACCATTGTCAAAGGCGATTTGTTAATCCCCGCCATTTCTGCCGCGTCTATTTTGGCTAAAGTCGCAAGGGATAACGAAATGGTGTTTTTAGATAATATTTACCCAGGTTACGCATTCGCACAACACAAGGGTTATCCTACTGCTTTGCATCTGCAAAAAATGCAGTCTCTGGGTATCACGCCTTTGCACCGACGTTCTTTTGCCCCTGTAAAACCGTATTGTTCTTAAGGCTTAAGGACGGCTAGTAACCCCCAGAAAATCCTTAGACTATGCAGCCAAACTTCGTTCACCTCCGCGTACACACGGAATTCTCCCTAGTTGACGGTATCGTCAAAATCAAACCGCTGATTAAAAAATTAGTCGCGCAAGCCTCCCCTGCGGTCGCTATTACTGAAAACGTCAATTTTTTCTCTTTGGTTAAGTTTTACCGCGCCGCGATTAGCTCAGGTATTAAACCCATTGCCGGTGCCGATGTTTGGTTGTATAACCCCGATGAACCCACTAATCCGTTTCGTTTAACTTTATTGGTTAAAAATAAAATCGGCTACGTTACCTTGACCGAACTGATTTCAAAAGCCTACCAAGAAGGTCAGCATCAAGGCTTGCCCATGCTACAGTTCGCTTGGCTTGAGGAAAATCATGAAGGCTTGATCGCCTTATCCGGCGCAATGGAAGGGGATGTGGGACGTGCTTTATTGAGCGATAAAACGTCTATCGCTAAACAAAACGCACGCAAATGGGCGGCATTATTTCCCGATAGTTTTTATATTGAATTGCAACGTGTCGGCAAAAAAGACGAAGACCGCTATTTAGTGGCCGCCGTGCAATTAGCGGCTGAATTGGATTTGCCGGTCGTGGCAACCAATGATGTGCGCTTTATGAGCAGTGATGATTTTGAAGCACATGAAGTCCGGGTGTGCATCAACCAAGGGCGAGTTCTGGATGATAGTCGCCGCCCTAAAGATTACACGCCGCAACAATATTTACGCACCACTGCCGAAATGGTGGCATTGTTTGCCGATATTCCCGAAGCCATTGCCAACACGGTCGAAATCGCCAAACGTTGTAACATCGAACTCACTTTGGGCGAAAATTATCTGCCGGATTTCCCCGTCCCTGCGGGCATGACTTTAGCGGAATTCTTTACTAGCGCCTCCAAACAAGGGTTAGAAGAACGCTTATTACACTACCCTGCGACAGGCAAGGGATCACCTGCCGAAAACCGCGTTGCCTACGATGAGCGTCTGCAAATCGAATTAGACGTGATCATCCAAATGGGTTTCCCCGGTTATTTTATGATCGTGGCGGATTTTATCCAATGGGCGAAAAACAACTTCATTCCCGTAGGCCCAGGGCGGGGTTCCGGTGCGGGTTCTTTGGTGGCTTATGCCTTAAAAATTACCGATTTAGACCCGATTGAATTTGATTTATTGTTTGAGCGTTTTTTAAACCCAGAACGGGTTTCTATGCCCGATTTTGACGTGGATTTTTGCATGGACCGGCGCGATGAAGTGATCGCCTACGTGGCGGATCATTACGGTCGCGATCACGTTTCGCAAATTATCACTTATGGCTCGATGGCGGCGAAAGCGGTGATTCGCGATGTCGGGCGGGTGCTGGGCTTTGGTTATGGTTTTGTGGATGGCTTATCCAAACTGGTGCCGTTTGAAATCGGCATGACTTTAGACAAAGCACTAAAAGACAGCCCTGAATTAAAGCAACGTTTTGACACCGATGAAGAAGTCAAGACGCTGATTACCATGGCACTCTCTTTGGAAGGCACGGTCAGAAACGCCGGCAAACATGCAGGCGGCGTGGTGATTTCCCCTACCAAACTCACTGATTTTACACCTTTATATTGCGAACAAGGGGGTGGTAATTTAGTCACGCAATTCGACAAAGACGACGTGGAAGCAGTCGGCTTGGTCAAGTTTGACTTTTTAGGCCTGCGTACCCTCACCATTATTGATTGGGCGCTACAAACCATCAATAAAAAACGCGCCGCCGTAGGTGAAGCACCGCTGGATATTACC
>JABFRM010000161.1 GCA_013141155.1 Methylococcaceae bacterium
AAGTTTTCCCTCAAAATCGACAGCTTTTCTTCTGACGACCATGACTTGTTTTTCTTTGACATTTTGACTCCAACTTCTCCTAAGTTTATAAGAGGGCCAAGTCCAAGTCACGCTGAACCAATACACAAAAATAGAATTTTTGCTAAATTTATACCCAAATCAAATATCCTGTTCCTATCCTAAAAATGAGATTGTGGAACAATTGTTTCAACATATTGGTTTATTAAAAAAACTAGGAAAGCATATTCAACGAAAAGAGATTAATTCAGATAATGTAAAATTTTGGCACTATGTATCTGGCAACTCAACTGATGATGTCGCGCAATTTAAAACGTTATTGCACTCAATTTCATTAACTGAGGATAAAAGATCAGAATTATTTGAAAGTATGTCTGAGGCAGTAACCAATACCATTCATCACGCTTATAAAGAGGGGCAAACTAGGGAGTGAAGAATGTTTGCACAATACAAAGAAGGCTCTTTAACTGTGGCAATATGCGATCTTGGAATCGGAATTCCTAACTCATTAAGAGAAAAGCCGGAACTAAAAGAATGGCTGGCTTCTCCTATTCATAGAGCCAAACAGAAACGAGACACGTCATTAATCGAAATTGCTGTTGAAAGTATACGTAGCAAAACGAAACTACCTCATCGAGGTAAAGGTCTTAGGGATATGTTAGAGTTAGTAAAAAATGGTACGGTAGGCGGACTTAGGATTTTTAGCGGAAAAGGTGGTTTTATGTACAGTGCATCATTGAGCGAAGAATCTGTAAAAGACTATAAAACAGCAATGAATGGCACAATTATACAATGGCAATTATCATTGGAGTCTGGTTATGAACAGTAAAACGATATTCATTGCAAAGGATTACTCGGAAACACCTGCTGGTCGTTATTTATCTGACGGTAGTTATTCTGGGGCACGTTTCAGAGAAGAGTTTTTGTATCCTGCATTACAAGAATATGATCAGGTAGAAGTTAATTTGGACGAAACATTAGGTTATGGATCTTCTTTTCTGGAAGAAGCTTTTGGAGGACTCATTAGAGAAAAAGGCATGCAACTTTATGAAATTAAAGATAAAATTCAAATAGTTAGCTCAAGGGTTTTATACAAAAATAGAATATGGAAGTATCTGGAAGATGCTCAACTTGAAAAAAATAAACGGAAATAATCTCGATATGTCTTCTTGTGAATTTGCGGCAATTGGTTGGATTATTACCCTTTTTGGGTTATTGTTTGCTAACTGGCAAGCGAATCATCGGGAAACACGTAAAGAGATTAGAGTAAAATTAGACCAATTGAATCAATACCTTTCTGTTCTTCTTGATTCTTCAAAAAACTATTACCTAGACGAAAAATCCACCCTAACACGGGAAAGCGTTAAAATTCATGAATCAATAAATACCTGCGATAGACTTATAGAGGATCTCAAGCAGTTTAAAAATGATATTGATTTACGAACACACTTTTACATTATTTTTGATATGGTTACAGGTGGTGATTTTGAGTCAAAAAAACATCGCCCAGGCGACCATCATGCCGAGCATTGCAAAAAAATATCCATCCAAAAAGAATCATTGATAAAAGACGCAGAAGCTTGGTATCGCAAAACTTTTCATTAGAATTACTGTTGTGCTATAAAATAGCTTATAAATCAATTTAATGAGTTTTATATGTCTCGTCGATTGCTAAGTATTTCGCTCATAGTTTCATAACATTTTTTCCGCATTCGGAATCAGGAACTGTGGTGTGGACAGGCTATAAATAACACGCAATCAATAAAAGTCCTTGACGTATAATACCCAGATTTTTCGGCGCATTGCATGACCCCCCAAGATCAACTCAAACAACTGCTTAAGCGTTTACCTGATTGCCTGAACCAAGACCGCCACAGCCTAAAAAAACAACTGGACCGCCTGCGTAGCGAAGCGCAAAAACACACCCTCACCCCCGAACGCCTGTTAAAGATAACCGAGGCACTGGACAAATCCTGCGCCCTCCGCGAACGCCGCCTGGCCAGTATCCCTGCGCTCAATTTTCCTGACCTGCCTGTCACTGGCAAAAAAGAGGATATTGCTGATTTGATCCGTAAACATCAAGTGGTGATTGTCTGTGGTGAAACGGGTTCCGGTAAAACGACCCAGCTGCCTAAAATTTGTTTGTCCATTGGACGCGGTGCGGCGGGGTTTATTGGGCATACGCAACCCAGAAGGATTGCTGCGCGCACAGTGGCAGACCGGATTGCCGAAGAATTGGGGCAAAAAATTGGGCAGGCGGTGGGTTATAAAATCCGCTTTAATGACAAAACCCATGCCGAATCGCTTGTAAAGCTGATGACCGACGGGATTTTGCTGGCGGAATCGCAAAATGATCCGTACCTGTCGCAATATGACACCATTATTATTGACGAGGCGCATGAGCGCAGCCTCAATATCGACTTTCTGTTGGGTTATTTAAAATGGCTGTTGCCCAGACGCCCTGATTTAAAAATCATCATCACCTCTGCCACCATTGATCCACAAAGCTTTTCGCGGCATTTTAATAATGCACCGGTGATTGAGGTGTCAGGCCGCACCTATCCGGTGGATATCCGTTATTTCAATGGTCTCCCTGCCGTGCTAGAATCCACAAACCTGCTTGCTGCCTAAACTAATACCTATGCAACACCCAATAGACCCCAAGATTGACTGCGTATTCAAAGCCTTATTGGGTGCAGAAGAAAACCGCAACCTGCTGATTCATTTTCTGAATGCCTTTTTAGTGCAAGACCTAGCCGAACCTTTGGTTTGGGTGGACATCATGAATCCTTACAACGACAAAGAATTTTTGAGTGACAAACTCAGCATCGTTGACATCAAAGCCAAAGATAGCCAAGAACGTCTTTACCAGATTGAAATCCAACTGAGCATCTACGGCAGTTTACCGTCACGCATTGTTTACAACTGGTCTGACCTCTACAGCCAGCAACTCAAAAGCGGGCAGAACTATGATCAACTGAGGCCGACTTACGCTATTTGGTTGCTGGCTGAAAACCTGATTGTAGGGGATGAAAAATACGTACACCATTACAAGCTGCGTGATGAACAAGGGCGGAGCTTGCATAATAATCACGGCGGCATTTGGCTATTGGAACTTAATAAATTCCACGCTACTCATATTGAAAGCGAAGACCAACGTTGGTTAAAATTCTTCAAAGACGGGGAGCAATTGAATGACCGCACCCTACCCGATTGGATGAACACCCAGGAGATGAAACAAGCCATGAACACCTTAACGACCTTTTCTGAAAAAGAACGCCAATACCATCAGTATCAAGCCAGACAGGAATATTTACGCGAACAGCGGACTATCCAGCTTGAGCTGGAGCAAGCACTTAAAGAAAAACAAGCACTCAAACAAGAAAACGAAGCTTTCTTAGCCGAAATTGAACGATTGAAAGCATTGCTAGCGCAAAAACAGACGTAAGTTGCTGAATACATGGGGTGCGTAAGCATGATGTAGGCGTATATTGCCGTAGGTTGGGCTGAACAACGTGAAATCTAAAATTTTTCGCTCCGATTTGTTGGGTTTCATTGTGTTCAAATGGTGAGAGTGTCTCTATTTTGCTTACTTTGAAAAGTTTAGAGTCGGGATTGCAAACCCCAACTTGCTCAAATAATGGCTGGTTTATTACAACAATGACCAAACTCATCAGGGCAAATTTTGCAACGGCAGAACGCCAATGGATACTTTACTGGATGGAAAACAGGTTTCAACCCAGAAAAATATGAACGAAATCTAAACTGGCTGACACCCACAAAAAATGGTAACTGTCAGATTAAGTCTGATCTGATAGAGTTTAGATGTCTTGGGCTTCATTTAATTTAGCCCAACGGCACTAATTTACGCATTGGCCATTTTGGGCATTAAATCTAGTTGGTGTTTTGTAAGCGTCAGGCCGTCCCACCTACTCAGCCTGTTCTTTTGCAAATTTGATTGCTGCGATCTGTTCAACGGCAAAAGGCAGCAGCTCATCAATGCGGCTGTTTGGCCAGACTGGCAGTTTTCCCAGG
>JABFRM010000019.1 GCA_013141155.1 Methylococcaceae bacterium
AGGTATGTTACCTAAGAATTCATTGGGACGTGCAATGTTCAAGAAATTGAAAGTGTATGCAGGTCCTGAACACGATCATCAGGCTCAACAGCCAAAAGTTTTAGAAATCTAGCAGGTTAAACCATGGCAACAGCTCAGTATTATGGAACAGGTCGTCGTAAATGTGCAGTAGCACGCGTTTATGCAACAAACGGCACCGGAAAAATCACCGTTAACACCCAAACCCTTGAAGAATATTTTGGTCGCAAAACCGACCAGATGGTTTCTCGTCAACCGCTTGAATGCGTTAACATGGTCGGCAAGTTTGACTTAAACATTATCGTTAAGGGCGGCGGACCTTCCGGTCAAGCTGGCGCTATTCGCCACGGCTTAACCCGGGCTTTAATGGAATATGATGAAACTTTACGTCCGGCACTCAGAAAAGCAGGTTATGTGACCCGTGATTCGCGTATTGTAGAACGTAAGAAAATTGGTTTGCACAAAGCCAGAAAACGTCCTCAGTACTCAAAACGTTAATTATCTCAGAACTCTTGTTCTAAGGTGTTTCAAAAAAGGGTTGCATTGCAACCCTTTTTTATGAGCGCTTGTTCAGTTTTAATAACTTAACGCCATGCGTGGATGGCATAAATCCCCCTTTAAAAAAAAGGGATAAGTGGGCATAATTAAAGCCAATACCGTAAAAACCGTTACACTTTCAAACGCTGCCTCACCACTTCGTACAATAACACCCCTGTGGCAACAGACAAATTAAGACTCTCCACCTGCCCTAACATCGGCAAACTAACCAATACATCACACTGCTCCTGCGTTAAGCGTCGCAACCCTTTCTCTTCCGCGCCAATCACTAGGGCTAACGGAATATTAAAATCCATACCATACAAACTTTGCGACGCGCCATCAGCGGCACCGATCACCCACATACCCTGCTCTTTGAGCCAACGTAAAGTTCGAGCAAGATTGGTGACTTGATAAATCGGCACGGTTTCAGCAGCGCCGCTGGCGACTTTACAGACCGTCGGCGTAATGCCAACCGCATTATCTTTGGTAATAATAATGCCATGTACCCCCGCCGCATCTGCCGAACGTAAACACGCGCCCAGGTTATGCGGGTCTTGCACATGATCCAGTACCAACAATAACGGCATGCCAGCGATATAAGGCAGTGCGTCTTTTAAGTCCACTTCAGTCAATTCCGCAGGCATTTCAACGGTAACAACAATGCCTTGATGATTTTTACCGTCAGCTAAACGATCCAGTTTTTTACGGTCTACCTGCTCCGGCTCAATCCCTAAGGCTTGAATATCACTTGAGAGTTGTTTTAACCGTGCATCATGCCGTTGTAAATCAACCCAAGCCTGCTGAATTTTTTGCGGGGAATAATCTAAGGCAGCTTGAACTGAGTGAATACCAAATATACGGGATAACTTCATTTTTTACGGCGTCTTTTTTTAGGTTTAGGAGCCACTTCAGCTTTCACCTGCAACTGAAAATCAATTTTCTTTTCGTCCAAATCAACCCGCGCCACAGTCACATCCACGCTATCGCCTAAGCGATAACATTTACCAGTTCGTTCGCCTTTTAAATGGCGTGAAATTGGATCGAAATGAAAATAATCCTGTGGCAAATTGGAAATATGCACTAAACCTTCGACATATATATCCTGTAACTCAACAAAAAAACCAAATCCAGTGACGGCAGAAATAATGCCGCTAAAGTTTTCACCGACTTTATCCAGCATGTACTCACATTTTAACCAACTGACCACATCACGGGTGGCATCATCGGCACGGCGCTCATTCGCCGAGCAGTGTTCACCCAGCACCACCATGTCGGGAAAACCGTAACAGAAACTTTCCGGTGGTTTTTTCTGTAAACAATGCCGAATGGCGCGATGCACCAAGAGATCAGGATAACGGCGAATAGGTGAGGTAAAATGGGCGTAAGCTTCCAATGCCAAACCAAAATGACCCTTGGTTTCAGGACTATAAACCGCCTGTGACATCGAGCGCAACAGCACGGTTTGGATCAAATGTGCATCGGGGCGGTCTTTAACGGAATTAACGATGTGCATATAATCTATGGGCGTGGGTTTTAAGCCGCCACCTAAATGCAAGCCTGCTTCACTTAAAAAAGTGCGCAGTGCCAATAATTTTTCTTCACCTGGCCCCTCATGTACCCGCAGCAAGCGCGGCATTTTTTTACGGTTGAGATAACGTGCCGCCGCTGCATTGGCGGTAATCATAAATTCTTCAATTAACTTATGCGCATCATTTCGTTGCACGGGGACAATTTGCTCTATCTTACGGTTCTCGCCGAAAACAATTTTGGTTTCCAGGGTATCAAAATCCATCGCGCCCCGTTCTTCACGCATTACGCGCATGACTTTGTACAAGGCGTACAATTGTTGGAGATGCGGCAGAACCTCTTTGTACTTTTTAGCCAACGCTTTATCGCCATCAACTAATATTTTGGCAACATCGGTATAGGTCATGCGCGCATGGGAACGCATCACCGCTTCAAAAAATTTCGTGCGTAATACTTCACCGGTATCGCTAATGTTAAGCTCGCACACCATGCACAAGCGATCCACTTGCGGGTTTAAGGAACATAAGCCATTCGACAAGATTTCCGGTAGCATCGGGATGACTTGCTCAGGGAAATACACTGAAGTACTGCGGTTTTTCGCTTCCAAATCTAAAGCGGCGTTAACGGCAACATAATGCGAAACGTCCGCAATCGCCACCAGTAATTTCCAGCCTTTTGGGGTTTTTTGAGCATACACGGCATCGTCAAAATCCCGGGCATCTTCGCCATCAATGGTCACTAATGGCGTTTTACGCAAATCAATACGATTGAGCTTCGCCGCTTCCGGCACTTCGGGGCTTAAGGGTGCGATTTCATCCAATAAAGCCGCAGGCCATTGATTGGGTAATAAATGCGAGCGAATCGCCATTTCGATTTCCATACCCGGTGCCATGTGCGCACCGAGTATTTCAATCACCTTACCTATCGGCTGGCATCGCGCACTGGGTTGCTCAATAATTTCAACCACCACAATCTGGCCTTTCTTGGCCTTACCTTGCTCACCTTTGGGAATCAAAACATCTTGCGCGATATTTTTATTGTCGGGTGTCACAAAGGTGCAGCCGCGCTCTACGAACAAACGTCCGACAATTTGATGGGTATTCCGCTCCAGGACTTCCACCAACGCGCCTTCACGGCGACCTTTGCGGTCCAAGCCAGCAACCCGCACAATGGCACGGTCGTTGTGCAGCAAGGCTTTCATCTCGCGCGGCGATAAGAATAAATCATCCGAGCCGTCATCAGGCTTAATAAAGCCAAAGCCATCAGCATGACCTAAAATGCGCCCAGCAATTAAGTCTTTATTGTTGACCAAACAGTATTGTTGCCGCCGGTTAAACAATAATTGTCCATCACGCTCCATCGCCCGCAGACGACGACGCAGCGCTTCTAATTGATCTTCATGTTCTAGTGCGAAATTTTCAGTGATTTGTTTGCGCGACAGTGGCTCACCCACCTGCTCCAGCAGTTGTAAAATCAACTCACGGCTGGGAATGGGGTTTTCATATTTTTCAGCTTCGCGTTGCGCGAAGGGATCTTGCGTTGAACTAAAGTCAACATTTTTTTTGGACTTCAATGTCATTTGATTTCCTTATAGTGTTAGGTTAAAGAGGGTCGCACTGCACAAGCATCATCTTACATTATAAGCTGTAGCACGTTTATGCTGAATAATGCTGATTTGACAAGGCTAACTTGAGCCAGTACAATTCGCCTTCAAATCGCTATTATAGCACCCTCAGCCGAGGTGGTGAAATTGGTAGACACGCTAGCTTCAGGTGCTAGTAGGGGTAACCCTGTGGAGGTTCAAGTCCTCTCCCCGGCACCATGCGATAGTATCGCATACCATGTTATTATTTAAAATCAATCTTACCCAAAGCCTTGTGTTGCTGCCTGTTTGTTTAATAATCTAGTCAGATGCGCTAGATAAAACTTTTCTCCCCACTGTTTACAACACCAAAACGATTGATTCATCATGATGGTAGACAGAAAGGCATTGCGCCGAACTTAATTTTGGTTTAATTTTCGTTTGCTAAGCGACCAACTCAATTAATCAAAAATTTGCACAAAGTAAGGTTTATTAAACCAAACGCCCCGTACAATAACTTGGATTATTATCATGACTCAATATCTGCTTGTTTATGCAATCTGCTTATTGGCTACAATACAAGCACACGCAGAACACGCCGAAACCGTTGTACAACAAAACCAAATTACGCCTAAAAGCGCTACGACAGCATCTGCTTTTTTAGCAACAGGAAAACAACCGTTTACCTTGAACTTACCTGAGCTTAAAATCGATCTGTCACCAACCACTACGGGCATGCATAAAACCGGTGTTGTTTATCATCTGCCTACACCCATCATGGCCTCGCACCTCTTTTGGGAACGTGTAAACGGTGGCCATGTTGCCCGTATTAAGCTTACGTCTCATCAGGCTAAAGCACTGCGTTACCATTTAGTCTTCAATCAGGAAGTACCGTCCATAAAATTCCGTATTCAAGATAGTCAGGGTAACGCACCTTTAATCTTGCTTGACCACACTTTCATCCATGACAACCATATCTGGCTGCCTGCCATAGAAGGCAATCAGGCCGATCTTGAACTATTTCTGGATGAATTAACGGCGCTTGATTCGCTATTTAGTATTGATGCCATCAATGTCATTGTGGCAGATTTAAGCAATGACCCTACACTCGGCATACATGCAAAAAAATTGGGACGGGCTGAAAACCCAGAAAAAGATCTGGCCTGTTGGTCAGGTGATCCAAACTATTCGGCATTAGAAAAAGCAGCAAGTGCCACTGCATTAATCAGTTTTATAAAGTCGGGGCTTTCTTATGTTTGCACCGGCACATTATTGAATGATAAAAATGACACCAAGATCCCTTGGTTCACCACCGCCAATCATTGCCTTACCGATCAGAACACCGCCAATACTGCCTCATTCCAATGGTTTTATCAGGCTAAAACATGTAACAGCAATGCAAATGATGACAGATTTGTTACCACGAACGGTGGTGCGCAATTACTCTGGTCAGATTCCTGGTATGACGGCGCGTTTCTTAAATTAAATCAACCACCTCCGAATGGCGCCACTTTCATGGGTTGGGATACCAACATTCAAATCAATGATGAGGTATGGGGTGTGCATCACCCCAAAGCTGACCATACGATGGTCAGTCGCGGCAGAATAACTGCTTTGCTTCAAAACATATCAGTGTCGGGTACGCCCTTTTTAGTCAATACCATAAACTTCGATGAAGGTGGCGGTGAACAGGGAAGCAGTGGCTCAGGACTTTTCGCAATACAGAATGGTTCAGCCTATTGGAAAGGCTCGGCTTCAGGCATATCATTATTCAATTATCAAAAGGCTGCTTACAGCGATTTCAACAGTTACTACCCCATGATAAAGCAATGGCTGGGAGAAGGCGATTACCAATCAACTTATCAAAACATTAGCTGGGTGACGCACAGTGACACCGAGTATTGCCTTGATATAACCGATGAAAAATGGGTTATTTACCCAGGGTTTCAGGCTTTGCAATGTGGCAAAAACTTTGGGCAATTTTCACCCACCAATTATGTCAGGGACGTTATGCTTACCAGTTTACCCAATGGTTTTAAATTTAACTGGCGTGTTTGGTCTCGTAATGCACAGGGCAAAACTACCTATGGCGGCGCAGGATATGAAGGCAGACTTACTGTGCCTGAATAATAGAAATCTTCCCAAAATAAAGTCATAACCCGTAGACAAATGGCAGCTTGTGTATTTAGGAAAGATGCCTAATCAGCACAAGTAAAATCCACAAGCCCGCCAATAGCGTTAGACTGATAATATTCCTGACGTTCTAATAGCCCTTGTGTCTTGGCTTACAATGCAAGGCATTCATTTGATCCAAAGAAAACTGCGAATCATACTCTTTCATGCCGGGGGCTTTATAAGCAAATCCCTTGTCATCTTTTTTGATTTTTAATGACCAACCACTGGCGTAGTCACGAATAAAACCCTCCTCTACATAGCGCTCATTGGGATTGTAAAAACTATCACTGAACTCCTCAACGGCACAATCAAAGAGCGCTTTGGCTTTAACTGTTTCACAACCGTATTTAGGCGTTAATTCAATCTCAACATTACTTAGCGCATTTGTATTGATAGGGTAATCTGCTACGTTAAAATCACCCCGCTTAAAGGTAATTCGCCCTACCGAGCGAGCTTGTAGTTTTTTAAATACCTCGGCGTTGATCGGTAAGCTAAATGCACCGTCGTTTGAACTGGCGGTATAGCTGCTCGCATCACTCGCCACGTTGACTTGAACATCATAGAGGGGGTTGCCTGTACAACTGTTGCGGATTTTCCCAACCATAGCTTGCCGGCGATCCATCTGTAAAACCGCTAATGCGTAGCCATAATCACCCTTGACAGCAGAGATAGAGCGGGTGATTTTAGGGGCTTTATTGGTGATTTTAAACTTGTACATTCCGTCTTCGGGCAATGGTCCCTGCACCCGTATCCCTTCACCCGTTTTGGTGGTTATCGTCGCTAAGAGCTTGTCCGCATCATTGTACAACTCTACCTGCGGGTATACTTGCGCGCCCACCCTGACTTCCAGTTGATAAAGAACATTTTTTTGCCCATAAAAACGATACCAATCAGCGACATCAGCCTCTAAAAGCCGACCTTCTTTCGGCACATTGGCTAGCAAGCCTATGGCATTAGCAGGCTTTGAAACAGGCGCTTTTTCAATAACAATTCTTTGCGTTGTCGTAACGCTTTTGCCTTGTTTATCGGTCACCGTTAAGGTAACATCGAAAGTGCCTGGATCATCAAAGGTCATGCTGGTTAGCTTACCTGCCGCCTGCTCCACCTGCGCTATGGTGGGCGGCGTGATGACTTCGACACTACGCCAAGCATATTTAGCGCTACTGTCAGCAACACCAGGGGCTTCAAGAGTGACTGTTAATGGCGCGACACCTTTAGACGGTTTTGCTATGACATTAGGTATCGGTGTTACGATAGGCTTAGCTGTGGGTATTGCAGTAGGCTTAACTGTAGGTATTGCGGTAGGCTTAACTGTGGGTATTGCAGTTGGTTTAGCCGTGGGTATTGCAGTTGGTTTGGCTGTAGGTGTTGCGGCAGGCTTAGCCGTGGGTATTGCAGTTGGTTTGGCTGTAGGTGTTGCAGCAGGTTTAGGCGTAGCTATGACGCTAACTTTAGGCGTAGGCAAGAGCGGTGCGCTTAGTTTTGGTATAATACATGTTTGCACTCGCCAATTAGGCGTTTTTGAATCTAAATACGCGATTAATTCCAAATCACTTGTTTCCAAGCAGTTGTTATTTAAATATATTTTTACAATTTTTGTCAACTGTTTTAAGTTGGCAGGAATCGTGCCGATAAGCTGGTTACCAACCAGCTCAAGCGCCATGACATTAGCGTCGGCGCTATCACAAACAACCCCAAACCAGCTACACTCAGTGCCAAGCTCACCCAACCAACCCACTTTATTAATCCAATTAGCCCCGTTAGTACTGGCATACAAGGTGATTAGCGCGTCCCGTTGGGCAGCAGGAATCGCCGCCTGCAATTGGCTTGAGGCCATCAGTATTGCAAAGGTTAAAGAAAGTTTAAAAACGTTACACATCAGACTCGCCAATAAAAATATAAAACAGGCTTTAGCTTAAAGTCTAGGGGACGTAAATGTCAAGTTCTGCCGGAATTTCCGCCTTTGATAAAACAGTCATGGGCTTTTTGGGTTATAAAGGAATATCTATGAAACAATCAAAATTTTTACTCATGCTGCTATCTTTACTGTTTTCATACCCAGTTTTTGCGCTACGCTGCGGAAATTTGCTGGTCGATTTAGGAAACTACAAACAAATTGTTATCAATAAATGTGGCGATCCTGAATCCATAGATACCCATATTGAACGAAGAGGGCTTAACAATTCAGCCGGCTTATCACAGTATTATGGCAATGGCTCATTCCCATCTTCCGGCGCTGCGATCAACTACGGGCAGCAAGGATACATCGAGATTGATGTCGTCGTAGAAGAATGGCTGTATAATTTTGGGCATAACCGCTTTCAGCAGCTATTACGCTTTGAAAACGGCAAGTTAGTAGAGATTAGGGAGTTAGGGTATGGGCATTAAACAGTCTACCGCCATTTTAAGATAGATCACGCAACGAAAAACCCATCACAACGCATTACTCATGATGGGTTTGAAGCATCGCCGTGAAGTCCTAGACGTTAATAAAGCTACGTTATACCGACGGCCAATGGCGCCTAAGCCCTGCAAACCCTGCCAATGCACTGCCGAATAACCAAAACGCTGCGGGTAAAGGTATTGAATTCACGCTGCCATAGCTGCTAACAGACGCATTTGTGCTACCTGTAAAATAACCGCCCCAACCATTCCCGAAGATTAGTCCCACCGTCAAAATACCGGTTTCTGCAATGGGTGCCGAGCCATTAGAAATAGCTCGGTTAAAACCCTGGTTTGCGCTTCCATACCCTCCATCGCCGTTTGAAGACAAACTGAAATTCACACCGGAGCTTGCAGTCCCGCTAGCAGCGACCCCAAGATTATCTGCCAAGCTATAATTCGCTTGAAAGAGCAATAATCCATTGCCTTGTACGGTAAAACCACCTGAGCGCTGACTATTGCTGCTAGGGTTTACATAGTATTGATCCACAAAAGAGCCGTTGATTGAAGCATCGGCTTTTATTTGACTACCTGATGTAGCGGCAGAAGCAGACCTGTTAGCAATAGAATTAGCGCTGCTTTCCGTAGCCAAAGTCCCCGCACTCCAACTTGAGGCATATTCAGAAACGCCAACGCCACAGCCATAGTAGTAACAGCTAGCATTTGAATTTGCATTGCTGCTATCATTCTGAGTAATCCAAGTCAAAGTCGGCAGACCATTCCCAATATCAATCGGGGTAATTTTAAAAGTGCTCCAATCAATCACTGCACCTGCAGTAATCAGCGCCGCCCCAGCCGGCTGCACACTGCAAAACAGCAACACCAGAAAACAAAACCGCTCGACCTTAAAGCAAGGACGCTTAACCAATCTCGAAAAATAGTTCATATCAGCTTCTCCCTTCAACACCAAAATAATAAATTCAAAATTTCAAATATTTAACCATAATCAATTAATTTAAAATGACTTTTGGCCGCTAATCGATATTTAATGACCTTAGCTATTTCCCTCCTTAAATCAATTGACTTGTTTTGCTAATTAGTGGTTTGACTATACGCCTTAAGGCATTAAAAAGTCTACCGCTATTTTAAAAAACAGTGTGCCGTTACCTTGCCGTGATCATAACTTAATTTCGTTACTGAATGATGACCTGCCCACTGCGTTAACCGCCACCACCTTATAACCATAAACATTAGCAGTGGCATAGCTATAGGTATTGCTGTCAGTTGTTCTAAAAGCTGTTGCGCCATACTTACAAACACCCCGCCTAATCGTACAGCGAAAGATTTCATAATGGGTTGCATTTTTCACCACATCCCATTTTAAATTGACCGTGATTATTGATTTTGAACCCCTTAAATTGCTGGTTGTAGCAGGTGCCACATCTAATAGGGCAACAGTCGTGGCAGACGCAATGGTTGAAAAATCGCTTACATTACCTAACGCATCTTTAGCTTGTACTTGATAGCTGTATTCAGTGTCTGCTTGCAAATCGTAAGCCGTGTAATAACGGGAGGTTTGCCATCCACTTTCTACGCAGCCTTGTCCGCCGGCAACACAGACAAAATTATAAAACACCGTACCCCCCGCGGCAGCATTCAGCACCGAAGCCTGCATGCTGATGCTGTCCGCACTCGTTCCAGCATCGGGTAAAGTCGCCCAAGTCATGGGATAAGGATTGACGGGCGCAAAGGGTTTAATGGCTTTAGGCGTGATAGTGCCGGAAATAAAGTATTCTCCAACACTGCCATAATTAGAATATGGCGTGTTGGCATTGCCAACCCCTCTAATTTCCAAATAATATCGACCCTCAGCTAAAGTACCCGCAATAAAGGCATTGGTTTCGTCGAGGGGATCATTTTGGGCTATTTGATTACCATACTGATCATATAGACTGGCTTGAATATCCAGATTGGCACCTCTGAGGTCAGTCCGATAAAAAGCATCCCATGCGGGTCTTACGGTAATGTTGGCGCTCCCAGCAGCGGCATCAAAATAGAAATAATCAACATCACTGTTGGTTTCGATAATGCCTTTATTAGCTATGTTTGCATTACTGGGATCAGTTTCAGGGTTACTTGCGGTAATAATCCCTGTATTATCAATAATTAAAGGCGTTGGCGATACGGGGTCGCCCGCATGGTCATCAGTTCGGTAATCCAACTTTTTAGCAATCAGTTGAATATCATCCTCTAATTGCGTTGCAAAAGGATAGTCACCTTTACTCCACTGCGTAACATTACTATAGGCAGATTCGCCCATAATGGGTGCCCAGGATACATAGCCAACCCCTGAACCAAGATAATATTCCTGAGTTGTTTTACCGTCATCATAACCATCATGCGAAAGTCCCAGATTATGGCCCATTTCGTGAGAAACAGCTTCTGCAACATGCGGCGGGTATCCTGAATTAAGTGCGTTAGCGTAAACAATCGCCGGAGAGTAATAGCTTGCGAAATTGCTAAGCCCCCAGACGTTAACATAAGCAATGCCGCCCACACCAAAATAGGGCATTTTATTACCACTATAATCAAAATTCTGAGTAATCAGCACTCGACCCACCGCAGGGCCAAAGCTGGCAGGCGCTTCGGTGGTGACATCAACATTAAACGGTGTGTAATCCTCTGCAACACGATGCCATATCTCTGCAATTTGACTAAGCTCTTTACTACTGAAGGCCGCAACATTGTCATCAGTATCATAAGGTCTTGCATTTAATGTCTTGATACCCGTGGCATCATTCCAAACAGTGTTGGTCATAACATGACCGTCAAAATCAAGATAAATAATATTGCTCGCCCCCGGCTTGCTATGCAGGGTAAACGCGTCTTTCGCACTAATCGCAAGCGCCTGAGGGGGCGATGGCGGTGGAACGTAGCCTGTTTTAGCTAAAAAAACATCACCATATAAAACAGCGCCTTGGTTATCAACGTATAAGGATTTTAAATCATGCTCTGTAAAATTAAAGCCATGCATCCATTTGAGGGATTTTTGTTGATAATTTTCTGATAAGCCTTCCATTTTAAAACGGACATGACCGTTCGGCAGATCCCCTATGCTAAACGGTGCATTTACACCAAATTTTTTGATTTGATGCGGTTTTGACCATGCACTTAAGGGCATAGTGGCAAGCGCCATTATTAACAAAACGTTAGTCTTATCAGCATTATATAAAAACATCACAGGTCTCCATTTGAAATTAATACCCACTAGCCACTGAACTTAATCAGCCCAGCCGCCAGTGATGATGGTTTGAAAACTATCTCTAGGATTACAACATAAAATAGCGCGTCGGCAGGCTTGCACTTCGTTTAAGCCATATTGCCCGAAGGCAGATAAACAACTTACCGCTTAAGCTAATAATGCGGTGGCTGCAAGATATAATCACGATAGATATTGGGATTACCCTCTAATCCCGCCTCAGCGGCTTTGATAATATTAAACACCTCGCGCGCAGTCACGTAATGTAAAACATATTGCTTACCATCATTATATTTTTCTTCCAAATACGAAAACATCTCGTCTACTGGCTGACCTAACAAGGTTTCCATATCCTGTTCTTGGGTGCCATGCGTATGAATCTTGACAAACACCCAATTAGGACGGCCCTGAACATGAATGTCGGCATTAACCCAAAGATCGACCCGTTCCTTACTGGGCGGTGTTTGCCCACGCATATCACTCGCTTCAATTCTGGGCATCAGGCCAAATTTGCGCTTTTTCCAGTTTAAGGCCAGTGGGCCTTGGATAATCATTAAATCTCCAGACGCTTTACCGCCAACCCTTACATCTATCCCAGTATTGTGCGATTTGGGTTTGCCTGGAATATCTTTGGCATAGTAAATGCTGTTAATTTTAGCGGTCTGATTTTCAGTCGGTGCAGCAGGGAGGGTGAAATCAGCATAGCAACCCGTTTCTTTCAAAACAATTAATTCATCATTGACACCACACCAACGACCATCTTTTCTGGCGTTGCATAAACACCAGTTACCATGAATAAAGGCATAAGCAGGCTGCTTAGTTTCAGGGAATGTCGATAATAAGCCATGCTGTTCATGCAATAAAGCGGCAAATTTTGACAAGGTGTTACGGAGATTAGCGCTGGTATCGTTATCATGGTGCAGATGAATCTCAACCTCACCGTAACCGCGCTTACATAAATCGGCGAGCTTAACGAGATGTTCTTCCCGATATTCTTCTTCAGGATAAAAGAACGTATGTTGCGGATGTTTGCCGTCAGCGTCAAAATGGGTTTTACACAGCGCAGGGTAATCGGTCACCCATCTATCTACACGTTTTCTTTCAGTCGCAATATCATCCTTAATAGCCCATTGCGGCTCATAATGATCAACAAAGCAAAACATAACGTGGATCGGTTCATCTACATCGGCTTTTTTTTTAAAGACCGTCGCAAGATAGCTGACAATCCAAATATCAATATTTTTAGCTTTCAATACCGCATAAAGGCTAATAAAAACCAATAAAAGCCCGATTAAACTGATTAGCGCCATTACTTAACTGCCCTTAAAGTATATAAAAGCGCCATGATACCTAATTACTAACTCACTGCGTAAGCTTTATCCTTGATCCTAAGATACGGTCTATTCAATGGGCTTGGGAGGCATAATTCTCTGCTCTACCCGCATGATGGCTTTATTTAAAACCGCAAGGTTTTTATCTGCATTAATTTGAATACCCATCACATAAAAAATTGGCATCCAAAACGGATTAATTAATAAGCCACCCAAACAGCTTTTAACCGTGCGTTTCCAATTTTTTAAGATGTTGTAAGAATTCACTAAAACGTCTGCCGGATGTTCTTTAAATACCGTGGCGATTGGTTTCAACAAGGCCGTTTGATGCCCTTCCAATTCCTGCATGGAAAGCAAGAGTTTTTGTTCCATGTTTTGATAATGCCGGTTTGCAAACGTCGATGAAATTACAAACGTCAGTGCAACCAACGGTAAAAGTACCCTCGGCGGCGCAATCGGCGCAAAAAAGGACGACATCATGACGATGCCTAAGCCTAGCATCAATATGTCTTCACCCAGCTCCACATCCTGATCAATACCCTTAACAATCGCTGCCACAGGGCTTTCAAAGGCGTTTTTAAGATAACTTTTAGTTTGTTTCATGTTTTCCACCTTCCGATACCAAGGTCAGAGAAGAATTCATTTAAAAAATCTCCCCCCACCCTCGTTTTTTCAAAGCGGCGAATGGCGGGTTACTGATTTTTTGATCATCGTAATTACCAAGGCATGGGCGTGCCATCGTACTTAATAAAATGACCGCTTTGCGCCAGCGTAAATTCGTCTATGATCTGACGCATACCTTTAATGCTTACTGCCGCGGCAAGCGGGGCATTGCTGCCCCCCATATCGGTTTTAACCCAGCCGGGATGGAAAATCAACACGCCGATGCCTTGCGCCTTAACCTCCAGTGCAATCGACTTCATCGCCGCATTAAGCGCCGCTTTGCTGGAGCGATAAACAATGCTGCCGCCGCTGCCATTATCAGCCATACTGCCCATTAAACTGCTAATTGCGACCACCAGTTTTTTACCACCGCGTTTCAGTTGCGGTAAAAACATTTCCGTCATTTTAACGGGTGCTTGCACATTAATCGTTAACGTTTTACTCCAACTGGCGTAATCCAAATCTCCAAAACCATGCTCACTGGTGTCGCCATAGACGCCCGCATTATTGATCAAGACATCAACATCAAGCGTGGCCAATTCTGCGGACAAACGTTCAATGGCTAAAAAATCGGTCATGTCTAAGGGGAACACCGCCATCCGGCTATGATGTGCCGCCAACACCATCAAGTCCGTTGCAGCTTTAGGATCGCGACAGCAAGCGATAACATGCCAGCCTTCCGCTGCATATTGTTTACAAAACTCCAATCCCAGGCCGCGATTCGCTCCCGTAATCAAGACAGTAGCCATTTTTTCTCCTAACCATAAATTTTAAACTTAACAAATCTTACCTAAGTTTTACCCTCATAATAACGATACTGCAACTTTTTTGTAAAAAAAAATTGTCCCCCGCAACGCTTTATTCAAGCTCATTTTCAAGGTAATTGCGGTAGTTAATCGATACTTTTACACCTGCAAAACGCCCCGACATTTTTACCAATTCATGCGAGGTAAGATCAAACGTTAAGCGCACCGCATTTAGCGCACGGTCTTCATAGCCTTTTTCAATAAACGGCGTTTGCAGCATAAAATGATAGCGATAAACCTCTACGTCGTCTTCGGCGATTATCTCTAATGGCTCGCCCAATTGCGCAACCACATCCGACTTTAACGGCAATTTTGCGGCAATTTTATCAATTAAGTCGGTCTTGGCGCGTAGCTGCTTTTTGCCTTCATTAATTTCTGCACCCGCAATGGAGCGTAACGAGGCTTCTAAAAATTCCGCTGGCGCTATTTTTAGAAATAACGGCGAAAACGTCCACGCCGTTAAGCGGTCTAACGGATTAAATTTTAAATCGAAGAAAAAGTTAATTTCAGGTTGTAAGACAACCCCTTGTTCATTAACTTTTTTAAACCAATAGCGCCAACGTTTACCAACCGTTAAGGACTTTTGTTCACTGGGTTGCAATTTCGATAAAGCGACAAAGTCTTTGCTCAGTAACTTGGGGTCTTTAAATAACAGGGTAAAGTCATCACTGGCATCAATCGCAAAATTATGATGAAAGTCATTAAGCTGCAAATAGGTTTGATACGCACGCAGCCATTCCAAACAGCCACTCAGCAAACCCAATAACAGACATATCAAAACCAAACGCCCGAGTTTTTTTGATGGTTGCGCCAACATAAGTACCCCTTCTCAAACAATAAATACGCCCAGCGCTTCTTAATCGTTAAAGCTTTAATGCCGCGTCGCTGGCCTTTCTTTAATCGTCGCCCCAGCCAGCAAAATCCGTTCGACATCAACTTTATCAAAGGCGTAATGACCGCCACAAAATTCACAATGCACCTCAATTTGCGGACGTTCTGCCAGAATTTCCTCCAGCTCTTTACGCCCCATTGAATAAAGCGTTTGTTCTATTTTAAGCTGCGAACACGAACAGGCAAAGCTTACCGCCTCCGGCTCATACAAAGTCACTTTGTCTTCATTGAACAAGCGATAGAGCATATCTTCACACGACAAAGTCATCAACTCCTGCTCGGTGACTGTATTGGCGAGTATCTCTATCCGCGCCCAATCTTCTTTATAAGTCCCCTGACTGGGCAACTCCTGCAACAACAACCCCACCGCATGGGTTTCATTGGCAAACAACCACAGTCGGGTTTGCAGTTGTTCCGATTGCACAAAGTAGGTTTGCAAGGCTTCAGCAATGGTATTGCCCTCCAAAGGCACGATACCCTGATACGGCTCAGCACTTTCAGATTCTATGGTTAAAACCATAAAGCCTTCCCCGAACAGCTCGCTTAATGAACCTTTTGCGACCACCCCGTTACCTCTGATTAAGCCGCGAATTTGCCGATCATCGGAGGACTGTACCACCAAGGTTTTTAAATCGCCAGTGCCTTGCGCCTGTAAGATTAACGAGCCTTTAAATTTAATGGTTGCCGACAGCAACACCACGGCTGCCAACGACTCGCCCAATAGTTTCAGCACCAACGCATTGCCTTGTTGATGTTGCTTGGCGCTTTGCCAGCTTTGTTCCAGCCGCACCCATTCCCCGCGCACGCCTAATGCTTCAAAAACAAAACGGCGTAATATATCTTGTTGATTCATGACAACCTGATTAATATAAAGACGATTGCTATTATAGCCTCAGTTTATCATTAGCTGGCGGCAATTCCTTAGCGCCTTTATCGGCTTCTTTTATTGAGTGATACCCATGTTTTCCAAAACAATTATGCCCACACCCGCACAAGCCTTACCGGGACGCAACACGCCGATGCCGTTAAGTAATCGGCACTTTGTCAACGGCAATTGCCTGCAACCGCCGTTTCCGGTGCATTTAGAAAAAGTGGTTTTAGCGCTGGGCTGTTTTTGGGGCGCGGAACGTAAATTTTGGCAACAACCAGGGGTATTTAGCACGGCTGTCGGTTATATTAATGGTTACACACCCAACCCCAGTTATGAGGAGCTTTGTAGCGGTTTAACCGGCCACACCGAAGCGGTTTTAGTGGTTTTTGATCCGCAATTGCTGAGTTTTGAACAGCTATTAAAAGTCTTTTGGGAGTCGCATAACCCCACCGAGGGTATGCGGCAAGGCAATGACAGTGGCACCCAATATCGTTCGGGCATCTATACCTTCAACCCACAGCAGCAAGCTCTCGCAGAAGCCTCAAAACAACATTATCAGCAACGCTTAAGGCAAGCAGGCTTTCCGGCAATCACTACGGAAATTTTACCCGCGCCGCCATTTTATTATGCCGAAGACTATCATCAGCAATATTTGGCGAAAAATCCACAGGGGTATTGTGGTTTGGGGGGCTGTGCGGTCAGCTTTGAGGGCATAACGGAATAATCTACCCTAGCCTTATTTGCTAGGCACGACGGTTAACATTAAGCTGTTTTTGCACAACCCGCAGGTTTATAAATACGCTCGGTTGATGCAGGGTTGGCTGCAAGCTTGCTGGTTGGACGGATAGGTCTTGCAACAAAATTGCCACCACAGTTGGGGCATTTGCCGTGGAGTACAGTTTCTACACAAAATGCACAAAAAGTACACTCGAATGAACATATACGCGCCTCGATGGACTCGGGTGGAAGTGCTTTGTCGCAGCATTCGCAGGATGGGCGTAGTTGTAACATCTTAATCTCCTAGTAACTTCTGCCCTTTCCAACGGCATCGTGATATGCCAAAGCGGAAGGGTGAAACCACCGCTTAATGAAGAAGGATCCGCTGCGAATATTACAACAACGGATCTGGACATTGCAAAAAATGTTTTCCAAGTACGTGACACGGCCGCAAACCGGAAGCGCATATTCCGGCGCGCACCATTGGGCAAGAGAACTGATTAAGCTGGGGCATGATGCACGGTTAATCCTAAAAAAATCAGTTGGACGGGAAGAAACCCGTTCGTGCCGGGCCCAGTCGAAGCATGAGCAGGTTTCTTCACATTTACCCATTTGGTGAGCCATACAAGCCCCGTTCGCCCTTGACCGCATGGATGCAGGAGGTAGGGCAACGCAGGAGCAAAGTTGCCGAGAGCTTGTCGAAGGGTTGAACGGGGTTTGTATGGCTCAACTGAGGTTTCTGGGTTAATCAGACCCTCATTCTTAACTATCGCCGGACGGATTTTTCAAACGCCGTTTCGCGTGTTTATTTAAAAAAATCCCCCCTAACCCTTTATTTTCCAAAAAAAGGATTGCTCGTTTACTTTGCCTAATGTGCAAATCACACTTGCAGGAGGTTATTTACTAAAATAACGGTTTGCCACAGTCGCTATTTCGCTGTTATTTGATACACTTACTTTAAGCAAGCGACATTAACCGCCCTGGAAGGTCTTTATGTTTAAACGTTATAATCGAAAGGTTGGGCTATGGTCGATCTATTGTGTACTGTTATTGCTTGGCAGTAACAGACAGGCGCTGGCTATTTCGCCGTTATATAGGCCGCTCCCTGCCTTAACCGCCAAAGATTTAGCGGTAATTGTTAATGATGACGATCCACTTAGTGTGCAAATCGCCCGTTATTACCAACAAAAACGTAAGATTCCGCCAGCACAAATCATTCATATCCGCTTTAAAAAAGTTGGCACCGATGCCATGTCGCAAAGCCAATTTGCAACGCTTAAGCAACAGGTTGACCGGCAAACGCCTAAACAGGTGCAAGCGTATGCTTTAACCTGGATTCAGCCGTTTAAAGTGGACTGTATGTCAATGACCACCGCTTTTGCCCTAGGGTTCAATCAGGCTTTTTGTGCTGCTGGTTGCCTGCAAACCCATAACAGTCCTTACTTTGCCTCGAATAGCAGCCAACCTTTTCAAGAAGACCACATCCGCCCGACTATGGTGGTCGCTGGACAAAATTTTGCGCAAGCCAAACAATTGATTGATCGAGGCGTTGCTGCCGACTATACGCATCCGCAAGGCTCAGGCTACCTATTAAAAACTTCTGATGTCGCACGCAGTTCACGCGCGGAGTTGTTTCCTAAAATAGCCGAAAATTTTAAGGGCGTTTGGCCAATTCATTATCTAGAGCAAGATACGCTGGAAAATAAAACCGATGTGATGTTTTATTTTACCGGCTTGGTGAGCGTGCCGAACATTAGCAGCAATACTTACTTACCGGGTGCTGTCGCCGACCATTTAACATCCACTGGCGGGGTCTTATCCGGCAGTGGACAAATGAACAGTCTGGACTGGCTAAAAGCGGGGGCAACCGGCACTTATGGTGCGGTGGTTGAACCCTGCAATTTCCCCGCTAAGTTCCCTAATCCCGAAGTGTTAATTCATTTTTATCTACGTGGCAGTTCGTTGATCGAAGCGTATTGGAAAAGTGTACAGCAGCCCGGACAAGGCATTTTTGTGGGGGAGCCGCTCGCTAAACCATTTGCTTATCCCTTGGCAACGGAAATCATTAAGTAACAAGGCATTAATTTATCATTACCTATGCTTCAACAAGGGAATGATAAAAAATATCACCGTTGTTTGCTGCACTTCCCTAAGTGATGTTCCGCCTCCAAAATTCCTGTTAAGCTATATCAAAAATTCACATCACCTCAGCCCTTAAAAATTTATTTATCCACAGCTTATGACCGCTAACACTAACCCCCAAACCATCTACCTAAAAGACTATACGGTTCCAGAATATTGGATTCAGTCCGTTGATCTTAGCTTTAATCTGGATGACGAATGCACCCAAGTTACCGCTAAACTCACCTTAAGTCGTAATCCCGATAGTCACCACACTGGTCAAACACTCACTTTGCTGGGTGAAAACCTACTGCTGATTAGCGTAGACTTGGACGGGCAGCGGTTAACGGCAGACCACTATCAGCAAACGCCGCAAGCCTTGATTATTCATAAGGTACCGCAGCAGCAAGCGTTCACATTGACCATCCAAAACAGTCTTAACCCCAAGACCAACACCGCACTGGAAGGGCTGTACCTGTCTAAAACCATGCTTTGTACGCAATGCGAGGCGGAAGGCTTTAGAAAAATCACCTATTTCCTGGATCGTCCCGATGTGATGAGCAAATACACCACTACGCTGATTGGCGATAAAAGCCGCTATCCGGTGCTGCTCTCAAACGGCAATAAAGTGGCAGAAGGTGAGCTGGACGACAATCGCCACTGGGTCACCTGGGAAGATCCGTTTAACAAGCCCTGTTATCTCTTCGCCCTAGTCGCCGGACAATTAGCGTGTTTAAACGATCAGTTTACGACGATGTCAGGTCGCAAAGTTGATCTACAAATTTTTGTTGAAGCGCAAGATCTGGATAAATGCGCACACGCCATGCAATCGCTGCAACAGGCGATGCGTTGGGATGAAGAAGTCTATGGACGCGAATATGATCTGGATTGTTACATGATCGTTGCAGTCAGCCATTTCAATATGGGTGCTATGGAAAATAAGGGCCTGAATATTTTTAACACCAAATTTGTCCTGGCTCGCCCCGATACGGCTACTGATCAGGATTATGAGCATATTGAAGGCGTCATTGCCCATGAATACTTTCATAACTGGACGGGTAACCGCGTCACTTGCCGCGACTGGTTTCAGTTAAGCTTAAAAGAAGGCTTTACGGTGTTTCGT
>JABFRM010000090.1 GCA_013141155.1 Methylococcaceae bacterium
ATTCATCTCTCGGAGCCTTCACCTTGAACTTATTTTTACCGATCATAAAACAAATTGCCGAAGCCACCAACCAAACGTTTAACTTAACCGCAACGCAAACACTCAGCGGCGGCGATATTAATGCTGCTTATCGTTTGCAAGGCGATCACACTGCTTATTTTGTCAAACTGAATCAAAAACAATTTATGTCTATGTTTGCGGCGGAGTTTAGTGGTTTAGAGGCACTGGCTAATTCCCAAACGCTTCAAGTCCCCAAACCTATCATCTATGGACAAACGCCTGAACAAGCTTTCTTGGTACTGGAATTTATAGAATTTGGGCGCGCCACTAAAATCAGTGACCACTTATTCGGGCAGCAATTGGCGGCGCTGCATCGGCAACCGCAAGCCTATTTCGGCTGGTGGTGTGACAATACCATCGGCAGTACCCCGCAAATCAATACACCATGCGGTAACTGGCTGACTTTTTGGCGTGAACAACGTCTGGGTTTACAATTAAAACTGGCGGCACAAAATGGCTATGGAGGAAAACTGCAAGCTGCGGGTGAAAGACTTTACAGCGATTTAGACGCCTTATTTAACAACTACCAGCCACAGCCTTCGCTATTGCACGGTGATTTATGGAGCGGTAATGCGGCTGTTGATCAATACGGAAATCCGATAATTTTCGATCCGGCTTGTTATTATGGCGACCGAGAGGCGGATCTGGCGATGACAGAATTATTCGGCGGATTTAGTCAAGATTTTTATGCCGCTTATCAAGATGCCTGGACGTTGGATCAGGGTTATGCCACTCGCAAGACGCTGTACAATCTGTACCATATTTTGAACCACCTGAATTTATTCGGCGGCGCATATTTGCGGCAGGCTGAAACCATGCTAGTAAAGCTTTTAGCTGAAATTGGGTAGGAGGCAATGCGTATCCCCACATGTCATTCAGGCCACCTCCTGTGGAGATAAGCGGTTAGTGGAGATTTTATAAATACGCCTACAGAAGTCGTAATTAACGCAGAAAACGCCCACCACTAATATCAATCAACGCACCATTAATATGCGAAGACATATCACTGCTAAGAAATAATACCGCGCTGGCAACCTCTTCCGCAAAAGTATTGCGACCTAACGGCGTTTGTTTACGGTAGTTTTCCATCATTTCAGGGGTAGAATGAATGTCATGGTGCTGGGTTTCTACCGTGCCGGGCATCACTGAATTGGTGCGTATTTGTGGTGCTAATTCTTTGGCCAAGGTATGGGTCATAACCATTAACGAACCTTTCGCTGCGGCGTAAGCACCGCCACCATTGGCACCTCCCGTCTGTACTGACAGTGACAAAATATTAACAATACGTCCGCTACCCGTCGCCCGTAAATGCGGAATGGCGCGTTTGGTCAGTAAAAATGCGCTGGTGGCGTTAATATCTAAAGATTTTTGCCAATCCGCTAAAGTACAGTCTTCAATTTTGGCGCGCTTCACTAAACCGCCACTGTTGTTGACTACAATATCCAGATGACCTGCTCTGGCAATTAATTTATCGACCGCAGCATTTGCTTCGGTTTCATTGGAAAGATCTGCGGGTAACAGTAAAGCTTGGATATTTTGCGCTTTTAATTCTTCAAACAGGCTTTCAGCCGCCGTTTTACTGCTGTAATAATGCAGGCCAATAAATGCGCCTGCCTTACCCAGTGAAAGTGCGACTGCCCGACCGATGCCAACCGCTGCGCCACTGATAAAGGCAACTTTACCGGTTAAATCTAATGTTTGAGTGGGTACCATATTGACGCTCCTAATCAAGCTAAGGATATAAAATGAACTAGCACTGCACCTCACCCTTCATAACCAGCGCGCCATATTCTTCTGGCGTAATAACACCACCCAAAGAGTCAGCCAGATTTTTATCACAACCCAGGAGAGCATCTTGAACAGCATTGGGGCGTTTCCATTGTGCCAATGGTACCGAACAATCCGTTTGCGGCACGTATTTAAGCTACAAGCTTTTGACTTTTTCTAGCACTGCTTGAGCGTGACCTTCAGGATTTACGCCGTACATCACTTCCACCAAAATGCCTGCTTTGTTAATAATAAAAGTAGACCGGAAAATAGCCATACTTTTTACGCCATTTTTCTCTCTTTCCCGCCACACACCATAGCTTTCACATAATTCACCGCTGGTATCTGCCAGCAATTCGACTTTCAAACCGAATTTATTAATGAAATCTACATGGCTCGCGCAAGAGTCTTTGCTCACGCCGATAACGACGGTGTCCTGTTTTGCAAATTCAGCAGCAAGCTGAGTAAATTCATTGGCTTCAATGGTACAGCCAGGCGTATCATCTTTGGGGTAAAAATACAGCACCACATTTTTCTCACCAGCATAATCAGCCAAACTAACCAGCACATTGGCTTGATTTTTGGCTCTAAACATTGGCGCAACTTGTTGATTTTCTAACATATAAACCTCTCAATTAATTATAATTCATCAGATCATCGATAGTAATGATGTCCTTGTATCATACACGCCTGATGGTATCGATCCAATACAAAAATATTTATCGACCGCCAAATAATGAACCCATAATGCCGCGCACAATTTGTCGGCCTACTGTTGTCCCAATCGTCCGCGCGGCACTTTTAAACAATGCCTCGCCGATGCTTTGGCGACTACTGGCACGGCTGGTAGTTTTCGCTTCGGCTTTGGTTTCCTCTTCTTCGACTTCTTGCGCTTGTTGCTGCACCGCTTTATTTTTCAGCAATTCATACGCCGATTCTCGATCAACCTCCTGCTCATACTGTCCATACAATGGCGAACGCTTAATCAGCTCTAGCCGCTGTTGTTCGGTAACGGGCCCCATTTGCGACTCCGGCGGACGGATAAAAATACGTTCCACAGGTGTGGGACTGCCATCTTTATTCAAGACGGAGACCAGCGCCTCACCCGTTTTTAACTCCTGAATGGTCGCTTCGGTATCTATTTTAGGGTTACTGCGGAAAGTAGCCGCCACGCTTTTAACCACTTGTTGATCTTTCGGCGTATAAGCCCTTAAGGCATGCTGTACCTTAAAACCCAGTTGCCCCAAAATGCCTTCGGGAATATCCAGCGGGCTTTGACTGATAAAGTAAACACCAACGCCTTTAGAACGAATCAAGCGCACAATTTGTTCAATTTTATCCGTTAAGGCCTTCGGCGCTTGGTCAAACAACAAATGCGCTTCATCAAAAAACAACACCAATTTAGGGCGATCCGCATCCCCAACTTCCGGTAATTTTTCAAATAATTCCGACAGTAACCACAGTAAAAACGTAGCGTATAAACGCGGCGATTTATTAGTTAACTCAGTGGCATCCAAAAGACTGATGACGCCATTACCGGAAAAATCAGTTTTACAAAAATCTGCTATGGATAGCGCTGGCTCGCCAAAAAAATGCTCTGCGCCCTGCTCTTCCAACACTAATAACTGCCGTTGAATTGCACCAATACTCGCGGGGGCGATATTACCATACTCCGATTGTAACTCTTTGGCATTTTCCCCCATCCAAGCTAGCATAGCGCGGAGATCTTTTAAATCCAATAATAAAAAACCATTGTCGTCAGCAATTTTAAAACCGCTATACAACACGCCCGATTGCGTTTCGTTCAGCTCCAATAAGTTACCCAGCAATAATGGCCCCATATCGGAAATGGTTGCGCGCACCGGATGCCCAGTTTTACCGAATACATCCCAAAAAATAGCTGGGCTGGCACGGTGCTGAAAACCTGCTATCCCAATGCTTTTGACCCGTTCGGTAATTTTTTCATTTGGCTGACCTGCCATCGTAATACCGGACAAATCGCCTTTAATATCGGCCAGAAAAACCGGTACGCCAATGCGCGAAAACCCTTCCGCCAAAATCTGCAAGGTAATGGTTTTACCGGTACCGGTAGCGCCGGAAATCATACCGTGACGATTGCCCATCGCCGCATCCATAACCACTTGGGTGCCGTTTTGACCACCAATTAAAATTTCGTGCATTATAAAGCCTCCTAATTT
>JABFRM010000042.1 GCA_013141155.1 Methylococcaceae bacterium
CTTATGGAAATTAAATTATTGGCATCAAAATTGCTATTAACACTGTATATATCTACCTGTTACCTCAATAGGGGGAATATATCGATATAAAAATAACGTCTGGCTAGATACCCAATTATTTAACCATTCTTTACTCAATAATTTAATTTGGAAGGCAATTGTATGAAACAAAATTTGTCACGAGATGGCGAAATAATCACGGCAAGAGGAAAAACAGCACCCATGAATTTCATGGCGCGACTCTCTCCGATTTCATTTGCGGTGGGTTGTGCATTATTTTTAGGCGCGGCACAAACGGCTTCAGCAGCGACTACTTTTACATTAACTTTAGCGCCTCCTGGACCTATCGGGGCTGCCATTAACACCGCAGTTAATTATACTGCGACGCTGACTGAAACCGGAACCACGGCGTCCAAGGGTTCAACGTTGTTAAAGATGACCTTACCCGTGGGCATGACTTTTGTATCTGGCGGTGCCGGTACAACGGGCTTTACCTGTGCGTTACCTGTAGGTGCTGCGGTAACTTGTACTCGGACAACCTCGATTCTTCGCAACACCCCAGTTATAATTCCTATAGTATTAAATACTGGCGCAACCGTCGGCACCAAAGCGGTTAGTGCAAACGTTTCCGGCGGTGGTGCAGCAGGTGTGGTAACCTCCAACGCTGTATCAACAGTCGTGAGCGCATTAGCGCCAGCAGCTTTTACTGCCACTTTGGCAGGGCCTGCTAATGGTTTGGTAGGCGTTCCTTTTACCTATACCACAACTATCACTAACACTGGGGCAACTGCAACAGTAGGCAGCACCTTAGTGAAAACTACGCTCCCCGCAGGGTTGACCTTTAAACCGGTCGTTCCAGCGGTTGCGGGCCAAGTTCCTTGTGCTGCTGTCGCACAGGCCGTAACCTGTACTATTGCGACGCCGATTGCAGCCGCCGCATCTGTACCCGTTATTATTGATGTTACGCCAACTACGGTTGGTGCCAAAGCCACTACCGTGAACGTTAGCGGTGGCGGTTCTTTTGGTGTAGTGACTTCAACGGCTGTCAGTACCGCAGTCATTTTACCGCCAGATTTGTCGGTCACTGTTGCGCAACCAGCACCTGCATTAAAAGTGTCTGCTGTGGCACCCGTCACGGGCGCCATGAGCCAAGTGCCGGTCAGGGTAAGTAACATAGGCGGTTCGGTTATTAACGCACCGATTAATGTTCAGTTTACCTTACCGCCTAATGTCACAGCACCTGCTAAGTTTTCGCGTGTTGCTGATCATTGGGTTTGCGTTACAACAGGACAAATTATTTCGTGTAACTATGATTTGCCTTTGGCTATCGGTATGGCTACCAATTTGCGTATACCGGTCACACCATCCGTTGCCGGTGCGCTTACTGCATTTAAAGCAGTGGTTGCAGCACCCGTTGGTACAACTGAGGTCAATATTGCCAATAATACCGCTACGCTGGTTCCAACAGCAGTTGCTACTTATGCGTATCCGGCACCGGGTTTGTCAACACAGCTTAATGTGTTATATTCAGGTGCAGGCGCTAAAGGGTTGCTGCCTATAACACGTAATTTCCCTAAATTTGCTCTGCCATTACCTAACGCATTTGCTTCGTTCTTTAAGCATACGCCTGACACCACAACTGTTCCAGGCGTTGATCTTTACAACTTGGATATCAAGCAAATAAAAGCGCAAGCTTTACCGCCCGGCTATCCTGCCACGGATGTATTTGCTTATGGCGACCCTGCTCGTCCAGACACCTTTACTTACCCAGCGCATACTATTGATGCCCGTTCAATGGATCCGACAGTAAACGCATTGGGATTGGGTCGCGAAGTAAGAGTGCAGTACAACAATACGATGGCTGCCGCCACGCATCTTCTGCCTATTGATCATACGATCCATGGCGCAAATGCGGGTGAACCAGACATTAGATCGGTTGGACATTTGCATGGTGCTAAAATTATCAACCAAACAGATGATGGTTATCCAGAAGCGTGGCATTCACCAAATGGCACTAATGGTATGCCGCATACGACGTTGAATAATGCAGTGCCCATTAACTATAATCCAGCGCCATTTGTATACACCAACCTACAAGACTCAACCTTGTTGTGGTATCACGACCATACTATGGGCTTAACCCGCCTAAACGTGTATGCAGGTCTTGCGGGTTTATATAGGCTCCGTGACGATAACGAAATGGCGATGATTAATAACAATCAATTGCCATCAGGCCCTTATGAGTTACCGTTAGTCTTACAAGACCGTATGTTCCATGTCGATGGGTCGTTTGCTTAC
Source organism: Methylococcaceae bacterium (assembly GCA_013141155.1). Classification (GTDB taxonomy): domain Bacteria; phylum Pseudomonadota; class Gammaproteobacteria; order Methylococcales; family Methylomonadaceae; genus SXIZ01. The sequence goes on from JABFRM010000042.1 coordinate 2,299, forward strand.
CCTGACATTTTTAATGGTGCTGCTGTGGCTGCCGCGGCTGCTGTTCCTGCAACGCAAACTGTTCCTGGTACGCCAGCAACACCGGCTATTCCTGCATTTGTTGCTGGTAGTGCTGCTAGTCCGAGTATGGTGCCTGAGTTCTTCGGTGACGTGATGATGGTTAACGGTGTCGCATGGCCTTACTTGCAAGTTGAGCCACGTAAATATCGCTTCCGCCTATTAAACGGTTCTAATGCGCGATTCTTTGAGTTAGGACTTAAATATAATGGCAGAACGGCTGCCGGTGCGCGTGCGATATATGAAGTTCCTGTGCAAGTTATTGGTACAGAAGGCGGTTTTCTTAATACGCCGATACCTGCAACAGTCGGTGCGCCAACAGTTGCACCGGTTTTAGCGGCAGGCGTATGGCCTAAGCCTGCTTTAACCATTGCACCTGCTGAACGTTACGATATTATTGTTGATTTTACAGGATTGGCTGGACAGAACATTACCCTGACTAATACTGCAAAAGCACCGTACGGTGGTCCAAATGGCGGCGGTCTTGGCGCACCTGTAACACCTGGCCTGCATGATCAAGTTATGCAGTTTAGGGTCAACTTACCCCTATCGACAGCACCTGTAGTAGCAACTACACCAGCGGTGCTGCGCACTAATCCTATACTAACGCTGCCAACACCCACAACAGGTGAAGTCGTGCATCAAGTATTATTAGGTGAAACAGTGGATGAGTTTGGTCGTATTTTGCCTGCATTGGGTACCCCTACAGCCGGCTTTTTATCTTGGATGGGGGAAACATTGCCTCGTCCTGCTGCACCGTTATTGCCAATTTTTGATCCTCAATTGGCCATCACTGAAAAACCGTTTAATGGTTCGGTAGAAACTTGGGAACTCTACAATACCTCCGTAGATGCTCACCCAGTTCATTTACATGATGGTGCTTTCCAAGTGGTTAATCGTCAGGATTTTAATGCGTTATTACTCGACAATGGCAAGCTGGCAAATATCTGCTTCACCAATGTTTTACAAGATACACCAACAGAGGCTCATCCTGCGCCGTTCCCTTGTCCAACAATAGTACCAACAGTTGTAGCAGGCGCAGTACCACCAACGCCAACAACAGTTGCTACGCCAGTAATAAATGCTTCATTGATGGAAGGTTTTATTTCATTGGGCGCAGGTGGCATGAAAGAAACCGTTATTGCCAACCCATCTCCTTTTGCAAACCCACTTGCAGCACCTAATCTTAATCTTGCTGGTGTAAACATGGGTACGGTTGTAACGGGTTCTGTTACCAGGGTACGCATGAAGTTTGAAAATGCGGGCCAGTACGTTTGGCATTGTCATATTCTTGAACACGAAGATCATGACATGATGCGTCCAATGTTGGTGCAATAAGCTTTAAAAAACGGCGTCAATTTCAGGATTTTAAATTCATTAAATCAGGGGATTGACGCATTAACCCTTACAATTAACGTTACCGTCTACTTTTGGTAATAGATGGTAATTTATTAAAATCAAGGAAAAATTCATGAAAATTATTATTGCTACTTTATGCTGCGGACTGTCTTTTTCAGCTTCCGCGCAAATGGGTATTTTGCCCCCCGCCTATACGATATCGGCACCTACTGTAACAGCTACAGCCGCAACTGCACCTGTTACAGCTATGGCTGCAACTACAACTACAACTACAACTACAACTACAACTACAACTACAACTAC
>JABFRM010000354.1 GCA_013141155.1 Methylococcaceae bacterium
ACCCACTCTGCTGCCATGCTTCAATATGTCTGACCCACTTAACCGGTATGCTCATAGCTCTTCTCCCAAAGAACTCAGCATGCGCTTCAAAAGGCAATCCGAATAGATGGAACGGCCTGACGCTTACCTTTGACGGGTACCGACAACTGAATCAGATCACTATTAGGATCTTGAAAAAATTGGGTTCTTTCCAAGTCAAAATAAGCTAAGTTAGCGGTTAACTTGCCGTCAAAAAACTGGGTTTTCAAGCCGCCTTCAAATTGGGTGGCCGTGAAGAGGTCGTACAGCTTCGCCCCGCCGTTATCATAATCTCTGGCAGGGCCATAGGACTCGGAAAAACTGCCAAACACCGATAACCAATCCGTGGCTTCATACAAGATGGCGGCTCTAGGGCTTACGAAGTCATCGTTACGGGCATCTTCCGTATCTGGCGCATTCCAACTGAGATTTTGATACCTTTCCACCCAATCATAGCGGAACCCGCCCATGATATGGAGCTTATCCCAAATCGTCATTTGATCCTGCAAGTAAGTCGCCTTAGTGGTGCTATCCGTGCTGATATCATAAACGGGTGCTGCATTTCGATATTGATCAAGCTGTGCATCTGATACCGGGTGAGTGCCCGCATTAAAAATATTAATAGTATCGATTTTATTATTGGATACGTGGTCGGCTAATTTAGACGTGTAGTACTCACCACCTAACAGTACTCTATGTTTGACGCCGTAGGTTTCAAAATCGAAGTTTCCATTAATCTAAGCGGTAAGCGTTTCGGCACTTTCGGGCCAGAATTAGGTAAAGCGGTCAATGTCACCTAATTGTTTGGTTGGTTTTTTTGGATCTAATGCTTCAACAACTCGACCTAGATAGACACTTTCCCATTGCTTGTCATTTTTGGCGGCAACTGTTCCGGCGTTGAGCTTGATTTTATCGTTGATACGATGGTCAATCCTGAAGTCAATTAAGTCATTGGTGTTGGTATTGGTTAAGCCAGGTACGCCGAAGGTTCGCGACGTTGGAATCTGCGCCAATTGGTTGCCAAAAGCTGGTGTGCCGTAGTTGTAGGCGTTATTTTCGTCAAAATGCTCATACGACAAGCTCAATTTAGTATCAGTTGTGATCTGCCAACTTAAGCTCGGCGCAAAAAAGATACGGTCTTTGCCCATAAAGTCACGGAACGAGCCGGTATCCAAATACGACAAGTCCATGCGGTAATTCAGTCCGTGCTCCTTGCTTAATGGGCCTGTAGCGCTGGCTTCGGTGCGGTAAAAGTCGTAGGAGCCGAAGCGTTGCTCCACGGAGTAATATGGCTCGGAACTGGGTTGTTTGCTGGCAGTGCTGATCATACCGCCCGGGTCACCGAAACCATAGAGCATGGCCGATGTGCCTTTTAACACTTCCACTCGTTCCACATTGGCGAGGTCGAATTTAGTAAACGGAATGCGGTGCGACTGGCATGGTAGTCAGCTAGCTGGTGAAAGTCCAGCCATTGCCCTGTGAGAAGGGGAAATGTAGGTGAAGGCAAGGGTGTCCAAAGAAACTCCGAGAAGCTACCCAAAAGGGAAACACGGTTACTCTGAGCCAATGCGGAATCTGAAGGAAGCCGTAGCCAAATTGGTCATCTAAACGAAAGTGAACCTTCGTAAGGCGGCAACAAGGGGTAAGGTGCCCGCAACCACCGAAGCCCAATATTCTCAACGTAACGGGTTGTCGTATTGGAGGTAGGTGGATCGAGAAAAGGGTGACTACCTTACCCAGTGAAAGGCCGTCGGCTTCGGGTCGGAGTAACTGCGACTCTTTAAGCCCTAAGCACAACAGTAATGTTGGCGTTATGAACCGAGGGTCTGCAGATGAAGCCGTAGTAATCGTAAAGTTCGGTGCCGATGAATTCATGGTGACATGGAGGAGGGCAAAACATCGGATCAGAGACAGGATGTTGGAGGTGAAGGGCGGACACGTAGGTGGTCATGATTGTTGATTAAAGACTGAAGGACTGAGATCAGCCTAGACGGAGCGGTTGGCTATTCGCGTCGTAAACAGCGGACGAAGCAGCCGTGCGAGATTATTGAAAGTCCTTTGCAAACAAGAGTGAAATAAACGAACATGAGCCAACTGATTGAGGAACCAAGACTTTTCGAGAGCCTCTGCTCAACGCTGTATTTGGGCGTAGATTTTACCTTGGTTAAAAGAAATCGAGGTGCACCCGGGATTGACGGAGTTAGCATCGAGGACTTTGAGGCTCGATTGGAAGAAGAGCTAAGCCAGTTGCAACAGGAATTGACCAACTGGACTTACAAACCATCACCGGTGCGCCGAGTAGAAATTCCCAAGCCGGATGGCAAAGGGATACGCCTACTTGGCATCCCGACGGTACGAGATCGTGTGGTACAGACAACGTTAAAACTGCTGCTGGAACCGATCTTTGATGCGCATTTTTCGCCGAACAGTTACGGCTTTCGCCCTGGGCGTAGCCAACACCAAGCGGTGCAGGCGGCGCAACGGATTATCAACAGTGGCAAGCCCTATGTGGTAGATATTGATCTATCGAAATTCTTTGATCGTATCCACCATGACCGGCTGATAGCCCGCATGGGGCAGTTTATTACCGACAAACGCATACTCCGGTTAGTCGGGATCCTGCTACGTAGCGGCGTCATGATCAACGGCGTTGTCACCCCCAGCCAGGAAGGCGCCATGCAAGGGGGCCCGTTAAGCCCCGTGCTTAGTAATATTGTTCTGGATGAACTTGATCAGGAACTGGAAAAACGCGGACTGGAATTTTGCAGGTTTGCGGATGACTGTAACATCTTCGTCAAGTCGCAAAAGGCGGCAGAGCGGGTGATGGAAACGGTCAGCCAGTTTATTGAAAAGAAGCTTAAACTCAAGGTTAATCGGGATAAGAGCCAAGTTGCCCGATCTGATCAAGTCAAGTTTTTGGGTTTTACCGTGGTCAATGGGACCATCGCAATAGCGAAGGAAGCCCTGCAAACAGCCCTGTGTAAAGTCAAGGAACTGACCCCGAGAGGGACGCATAAAACGCTGGCCACTACCTTGAAGGAAATCAACCAATGGTACGAGGGATGGTCAAACTATTACAGCCTGACCTATTACCCGTCCCAACTGAGGAAAATCGAAGCCCATATTCGGCGACGATTGCGGTCGAGGTTGGTTTATCAGCAAAAGCGTAAGAAGCCGCTCTATAAAGCACTGATTAAACGGGGAGTGCCACGAAAACAGGCCGCTAATGCCGTCTTTTCAAACAACAGCCGTTGGGCGCTCTCAGCCGTGCGAGCGGTGACGAGGGCATACCCCAACAGTTGGTTTATCAACCTGAAAGGACAGGAAGTGCGATCCGACCAGAAAATGGCGCATTGGTTTGATGTTTCCCAATGGGTTCATCTTGCGTGAGGAGCCGTGTACGGATCCGTACGCACGGTTCTGTGGCAGACGGGGGCTTCGGCCTCCTCTGGCCCGATGATGCCGTTCCGGTAATTGGCTGTGCTTTGTAGAAATCCGCGCATAACAAAGGTTTCATAATCCCCACCATAAGCATGCCAAGTCTGAACACCACTGACGTTTTTGAGCGCATCCTCAAGCCGGTAAGCTTGTTGATCGTGTAACACGCCTTTAGTTATGATTTGGATTGACGCTGGCGTTTTTTTATTGGGGTGTCAGTTTTAGTGGCGGTAGAGCTGTTTGTGACGGTATAGCTTTTGTCATAAGGATCGCTAGCGTCATTCGCCGCTTTTTCACCATCTTCAGCCTCAGCCGTCACCGTCATCGCCTTCAAAACCGTATCGCCTTGTTCCGGCTTAGCTGCTGGCGGCGTTTCCGTTGCCGTGTTTTTCACCGCAATCAGCGATTTATTCACCACCTCATAACCCAGCGCACTGTCATCCAGCGCCAGCTTTAAAGCCTGCGCCACGGTATAGCGCCCCTTAACCGGCACAGCTTTCACGCCTTGCACGCTTTTATCGGAATATAACAATTTGG
>JABFRM010000339.1 GCA_013141155.1 Methylococcaceae bacterium
CGCAAATGGGTATTTTGCCCCCCGCCTATACGATATCGGCACCTACTGTAACAGCTACAGCCGCAACTGCACCTGTTACAGCTATGGCTGCAACTACAACTACAACTACAACTACAACTACAACTATAACTACAACTACAGCGACGGTATCCCCTACAGCGACTACTTTTGTAACGCTAAATGCTCTGGGTGTACAAGATGACGATCCTCAAGACGATGCTTTTGTTTTAACAGCAGCAGAGGAAACAACGGTGCTGGCGGATAAGACTATAAAGGATGCCGGTTTAGTTCAACAATGGTCCAAGCGTCGTTTTGGTGCTTTCGCACGTAAGCGTAAATAGTGTTAACACGCTATAACAGCAAATAAAAATAAAAGCTAGGGTGGTTTCGCGTCAGCAAACCACCTTTTTTTTGAGAGTTATTTTTTGAGGAGTTTATTGAATTTAACGGATGTTTTTAACAACCGCAGTTTGCTGGGGCAGCCGTTTTCAGTGCGTGGCAATGTCTAACGAATGTTCCTCAGTGCTGCAATTTTCGTATACAAACCTTGCAGGATACTGCAATTTTGGTATGCTTTTGTCCGTCTATAAAAATAAAATACCATTAAAATTCAATTAGATAATAGTATGGCATGATTAATGCTCTGTTTTAAGAGGGGTTTGTCATGATGGCGAAAATCTCAATTCAGTTTAGAACTGACTAACAATAAAGCGTTATCATGCTGTTAAATATAACAGCATGAACTAAAATAATAAAACCATGTAGTGGTGATTGCTCAATAACAGCTATTTTTCGCTACATGACTACAATTATGCAAATAATTTTTAACTATGAAGGAATAAATGAATGAAACCAGCAATTATCCAGGCAAAGCAACCGCGTAAGTCTACCCCGACGATGTTTAACCCAAGATTGCGTACGTTAGTTGCCAGTCTTGCCTTGTTAGGCTGTGGCGTACAGGCTAATGCCGCAACGACCTATGCCATGACTGATCTTAGCTCTTTGGGTATTACACCAACGACACTCACACGCGATGGACAGATATTAGGTAACGTTGATGTCATTTCAACAGCACCTGGCTCCACCGCCCAAATTCATACGCTTTATCCCAAACAGTACAATCCTGTCACCGGTGTCATGACTGACCTTCAACCTTTGGTCGGTGGCGGGCTGTTTTCTGCACCGGCTGGCATGAATGCGAGTGGTCAAATAGCAGGCATAAAAGACGCCAGCAATACCGCATCCGCTTATTTTGGTAATGTCTTTGTTCGTAACGCTGATGGTACTGGCGTTGATCTGGGTTCTGCCAATCTCACCAATGCCACTATTTTTTGCTCTGCAACTACGACGGCAGGCATTACCGATAGTGGTAAGGTGCTTGTCAATACTGACCCTGTTTCGTCTTGTAGTGGTTCATGGGGCGCAGCAGCAGTTACTCCGTCAATGGCATTAATAGGCGATGTCGCGGGCGGTGGTTTAAAGCCGCTTGGTTCACTTGCTTCGCTTGCCTCAGTGTTTATACCTAATGGCGTAAGTCATGGTTATGACATAAATACACAAGGACAAGTTGTTGGTACTAGCGCCTTATTGACAAATCCTCTTAGTACAACAATGTGGACGCATGCTTTTGTCAGCACGTCTACTGGCCTAAAAGATTTGATTACCAGTAGTGTTACGCCACAGATTTTATATCCAACATCGGTAAGTAATGCTTATGCCATAAATGACAATGGCATAGCGGTGGGAGAGTATGCTTATGCCATGTCAGCAGCTTATCGACCCAATATTTATGGCAATCCACTTACCCATCCAGTAACATGGAATACCACTATAGATAAATATACCGATCTTGCTAACCCTAAAACCAACGGTGCCTTATATGACATCAATGCCAGCGGGCAAGTGGTAGGCTATCAATGGTTTGCCGATGCTAATTATCCGGTCGCTTATCGTTCATCAATACAACCTGGTGCCGCTGTTGTAGGCGATGTCAATGGTGGTGGATTAATTGACCTTAATACCTTGGTTGCCAATATCCCCACTGGCTGGATTATTGGGACAGCGACCAAAATTAACGATGCTGGGCAGATTCTTGCTACATTGGAACAAACTAATGTTACGGGTGTACCAGCAGTTGTTCATCCGGTACTACTGACGCCTGCCGCTATACCTGCCGGCATGCCTGCGGCACCAACCGCGTTAAGCGCAGCCAACGTATCAGGTACGCAAATTAATCTTACTTGGGCGGACAATGCGGGCAACGAAACAGCTCAGTATCTTGAGCGTTGTGGTGGCGCTATCGGTTCTGTTGCGGGTGAAACCTGCACTAATTTTGTCCAGATTGCTGCATTAGGCGCAAATGTCACGAGTTATGCTGATGCTAGCTTAACCGCTGGCGTATCCTATAGTTACCGTGTCCGCGCGCATAACACAACGGGTGATTCGGCCTATTCCAATAGTGTTTTTTCAGTAACTTCATCTGCAATAGTTCCAACGGTAGTGCCAACAGTAGCTCCAGCGGTAATTCCAACGGTAATTCCAACGGTAATTCCAACGGTAATTCCAACGGTAATTCCAACGGTAATTCCAACGGTAGCTCCGACAGTAATTCCGACAGCAGTGCCAGTTACTCCCCCTTCAGCGCCCACTAACCTGACGGGTGTTGCAATGTCCAATAGTAAAATTGTTTTAAATTGGGTTGACACTGCCACTAATGAAAAAAATTACCTGATTGAAATGTGTAAAGGTCTTAATTGCACTAACTTTACGCAATTTGATAGAGTAGGGGCTAAAGTTAGCCAATATACAAGCTTTGGACTAAGACGTAATAGTGATTATAGCTACCGCGTTAGAGCGTCTAATGTAGTGGGTAAATCTGCTTACAGTAATATCGTTAGCGTTAAAACTTTACCGTAAGTCCTTAAGGCGTAAGCACCGTAAGAGGCTTACGCCGTAAAAGATTCATTATTGTTGAAGCCGTTCATGCGTTGATAAACTCATGAACGGCTTATTTTTTTGGTTTAAGGCTTCTCCCTTTAGCCATAAGTCTCTACACAAGTTCCAAGGCACATCATCCCTGCCGGAATAACTTAACTTGTGGTTAATGGCCACAGGACTGCATAGCTTAAATCCCCCTTCTTCACGCCTTTCCCAATTGCTTTAGCCGATATTTGTCGGTAATGGTTATAAATCCATTGCTGTTGATCCCCCTACATAATCCTTGTCGCGGCTAATGATGGGTTACGCTAAGTGAACCTGCATTTGCATCGTGGGTTTCATAATTTAGACATATTCGGGTGTTAAGCTAAATGTGCAATAGCGTGGGAATGAGGAAAATCCTAGGCCACTTTAAATCAGTGTTGCTAACGTCAAAAATTCCTACTTTTGACGGATAGACTGACTTAAAGATGTAGGATAAGATGCGCGCTCATAAAGTGATGTCGATAAGCTAAAGACCCAAGGAGGTCGCCCAATAATAACAATCCCCTGTAAGTTCTTAAAATAATCCAAGTATTTAAGCGCATCGCTATGAAAAAATCACTTTTTTCACGGGTATTTGCAAATTCAGCACAACTAATGTTTAAGCTAAATGTGGAGGGAATTGTGTGCCTAATGGGTTATTCAGATTAAGAAATAGGCGTAAAAATAGCCTATGCAATTTAGGATAATTTTTTATATGTTCTTCAATAACTACAACAATTAAAAGGAAAATTATGAATATACATCCACATGCTGCAATATTGCAAATGTCAGCCTATAAGAAAATTTTTATTATAGTGGGCATTTTTATTAACGTAACTGAATTAAGTTATGCAGCCATATCGACTTCACCTGTCTATGGGAGTTTGGCGGGTAATTCTTTTTCCGATAGCGCACCAAATAATCAAACGCTAACGAGTATTAATTTACGCGCTGGCTGGTGGGTTGATGGGATTCAAGGGG
>JABFRM010000288.1 GCA_013141155.1 Methylococcaceae bacterium
TATCTGGACTGTACCGTCCCTGGCTCTGGATTCCGGCTTCCCTGCCGGAATGACGGTTTTTTTGACGTTAGCTGAAGCATTTTGCTAATCAGGATGACTTATTAATCTTCGCAATTGTATAACACCGATGATCACCACCCTTTATATCGAAAAAGCTATTCAGCAACACCCCCGAACCTTGAAGATTGCCGCGCAATTTCCCAAGGCACGGCAGATTATTTGTGAACGGTATGGTGAAGTATTTAATCCGAAAGCACAAAACTTTCGGCTGCAAAAGCAGCAACCGGCATTAATTTTGGCTGAAAAATTTCAACAGGCGGTGCTGCCCGCACCCCCCGGTTATGGTATTGGGGCGGCGCAGAATTATTATTTTTCGCACATGTTAAATTGCCTTTATGACTGCCGATATTGTTTTTTGCAAGGCATGTATCAATCTGCAAATTATGTGCTGTTTATTAATTATGAAGATTTTCAACAGCAAATTCTGGACATTTGCCGCGCCGCGCCAGATGAAGAGCTGCATTTTTTTTCGGGTTACGATGGCGATAGTTTAGCCTTGGAGCCGTTGACCGGTTTTGCCGCGCATTTCGTGGATTTTTTTGAAACTCTGCCGAATGCTAAGCTGGAATTACGCACTAAAAGTACCCAGGTGCGGGGTTTACTTAAACGACCTGCGGCGGCGAATACCGTGGTGGCGTTTAGTTTAACGCCGGATGCGATTGCCCGGAAAGTGGAAGATAAAGCCCCCAGCGTTGCAAAACGTTTGGAAGCGATTATTAAGTGTCAGGAGCAGGGTTGGTTGATAGGCTTACGCTTTGATCCGCTTATTTATAGTGATGGTTTCCAAGCGTTGTATGCGGATTATTTTGCCGAGGTGTTTGCACGGATCGATCTGGCGCGTTTACATTCGGTGAGCTTAGGTGTTTTTAGGTTGCCGGAAAAATATTTTAAGAAAATGCACAAACTGTATCCCGAAGCGCGCTTATTTTCAGGGCCATTAGATCAATCGGCAGGCATGGTTTCGTATCAGACGGATTTGGAGCAGGAAATGATGCAGTTTTGTACTCAGGAATTATTAAAGGTCATTGCACCGGAGCAGTTCTTTCCATGTCGGCTGTAACCCGTACCTTTTTAGTCACTGGGGCAAGCTCAGGTATCGGCCGGGCGATGGCTAAAAAGTTGCTGAGCATGGGCTTTCAAGTGCTTGGTGTGTCACGGGATTGTAGTCAATTCAAGCACGCGCACCCGAATTTTTCGAGTTTTACGTTGGACTTAAGTGCGTTAAAACAGTTACCGGCTCGTGCCGCTGAATTGTCGAAAGCGTATCCCCAGCTGGATGGTGTGGTGTTTGCGGCAGGGGCAGGGCAGTTTGGCAGTTTGGAGGAGTTTTCGTTTGCTCAGATCGAGCAGTTAATGAATTTGAATTTCACCGGCAATGCTTTGTTGACCCGTGCCTTATTGCCCAGTTTAAAACGCAAGCAAAAGGCCGATTTGATTTATGTGGGCTCAGAAGCTGCGCTAAAAGGCAGTCGGAAAGGGACCATTTATTGCGCCAGTAAATTTGCCTTACGGGGATTTACCCAAGCATTGCGGGAAGAGTGCGCTAAAAGCCAGGTGCGGGTTTCATTGATTAACCCCGGTATGGTAAAAACCCCGTTTTTTGATCAGTTAAGTTTTGAGCCGGGGGATGATATGACCCAGTATATTACCGCAGAGGATGTTGCCGATGCCATGCAGTATATTCTGAGCAGTAATCCCAATATTGTGCTGGATGAGATTAATTTAAGTCCTTTAAATAAAGTGATCAAGTTTAAAACCGGATGAATTTTAAATGCTGAATCTATAAGGTCATGCCTTGCTGTTCTCACGCCCTTGTTGTTTCTTCAATTGCCAACTCACCACGTCTCCGGATTTGCTTAGTCCGCCACCACAGCATTATTCTAAAGCCTAATAACATTGAAATAATCAGGGCGTAGAGTAACGGCTCAGCAAGATTACCTTTGAGATGCCAGAAATAATGAATCACGGCGGTAATAGAGGCGAGGTAGATGCAACGATGGAGCCTTTTCCAATTGCGTCCTAAACGCTTTTGCCAGGATTTGGTGGAGGTTATTCCCATGGCGAAGATAATTAAATAGGCAATTAACCCCATAATAATATAAGGGCTTTCGATAATATCCAGCCAAATGCTGCGCCATACCAACGCATGGTCTACCCATAGATAGTTAAGCACATGTAAGCTGCCGTACAAACAGGTAAACAGTCCAATCATCCGCCGGTAACTCAAAATCCATTTCCAATCAGTGATTTTTATGAGTGGGCCTATGGCTAAGCTTAAGCATAAAAAACGTAAGGTCCAATCGCCTAGATAAAAATGGATTGCTTGAATGGGATTGGCACCAAGACGCTCCAAAGCAATGTTGATGAATAACCAAAACAGGGGGGTTAACCCCAGCAACATCATCATTTTCCATAGTCTAGTATGAATGTTCATCAGAAATACCGTTTTAAATCCATATTGGCATAGAGTGAGGCTACTTGTTCGGCATAGCCATTAAACAATTCTGTTTGTTTGCGCGGCGTAAAAAAACCGGATGCCAGCACGCGCTCACTGCGCTGGCTCCAGCGTGGGTGGGAAACGTCTGGGTTAACGTTGGCATAAAAGCCGTATTCGTCAGGTGCCGCATGGGTCCAGCTGGAAATAGGTTGATTTTCTGATAAGTGAATTTTGACGATCGCTTTAATGCTCTTAAAGCCGTATTTCCAGGGCACCACCAGCCGCAACGGAGCGCCATTTTGCTTGGCTAGGGATTCGCCATACATGCCGGTTGCAAGTAAGGTTAGCGGGTGCATGGCTTCATCAATGCGTAAAGCTTCCTGGTACGGCCAAACCAGCATGCTTTTGGTGTTTGCATTTGGCATCACTTCCGGTTTAAGCACACTGGTAAATTCGACAAATCGCGCCTTGGAAGTGGGTTTTACACGTTTAAGCAAATCAGCGAGTGGAAAACCTAACCAGGGGATGACCATAGCCCAGGCCTCGACACACCGGAAACGGTACACCCGTTCCTGTAAGGGGTTTTGCTGCAACAGATCTTCCAGATGATAAATACCGGGTTTTTCAACCGCACCGCTAATTTCCACTGACCAGGGATCAATCGTTAATTTTTGCGCCAAGTGAGTGGTGTCTTCTTTGTTATAAGAAAACTCGTAATAATTGGTGTAATTTTGAATGAACTTCAGGGGCGTAGGCTGTAATTTATCTGCATTAGCCGGGGTTGGTTTTTCTATGGCCTCAGCGATAGCAGGTATAAGACCATTGCCAAGGCTCAGTGCGGCTAATCCCGATTTAAGCAGGGTGCGGCGGATTTTAAAAACTTCAGGTGCCGTAATTTCACTGGCGGGGATTTCTTTTTTGGTTTTAATTAACATAAAACTTCCCACGCTCTTCTAGTAATAATGAAAAAAATGGCTGAATGATGAAATTTAAAGCGTGTTAAGTTCGCTTCCTGCCTTTAGGGATAATTTCCAGTATCTTTCTGATGTGCCGTTCAGTAACAAACGCCAGGAAGAAAAGTTGTAAGAAATTTTCTGCTTCAATAATATCCAGCCCGATTTTTCCAGGGACGACTTCCTTACGCGTTCCAAATAATTTATCCCAGAAGGCCAGCACAATCCCATAATTGCTATCATGTTCTTTGCGATCAGCGGAATGGTGGGTGCGATGTAAGGAGGGCGTGATGATGAAATTTGAAAGCGCCGCTTCTTTTTTAAAGCTGAGGTTGGCATGGTGAAAAAAGATGAATAACAATTCAACGGTTTCAATAGCCAGCACTAGATGTGCTTCAACACCAATGATGATGACAAATAAACATTTGTAGGGAATTTCCAAAAAAAGATCAAAAACATGAAAGCGGAACCCGGTGCTGACATTAAAGCTTTTGTCACTATGATGGACTTTATGAAATCGCCACAAGAATTCATAATGATGGCTGGCGACATGCCAAACATAAATTGCAAGGTCATATAGAATGAAAGAAAGAACCCATTTGACGGGTCCGCTGCTTAAACCGCTTAAAATTCCTATGTAAGAAAATTGTTGTGCGATGAAAAACAAACTTGAAGCGCGCAATACCGTCAATAAGATATTGTTAAAAACAAACGCGGTGGTGTTGGTGATAAACGACGCTTTACCAACTGCATTGGTAAAGTGGCGATAAGGCCGCTTTTTTTCCATAATGACCAAAATCACAAAAGCTAGAATAGCAAGCGCAAAAAAAACTTCATTGAACTGCATACCCGCATCCACTTCTTGCAAATTTCCAATCGTAGCAGGGAGTGATTGATTTTGAGTGCTCATGTTAATAACCTCGAAGGTGTCAGAATCATATATTAGGTTTTGGTTTTGATAAATAGTTCACACTTAATGCTTTATTTTAATCAACTCCTTCAACTCAAATTTGATGAATCCTAGAATATCGAGAGGTTTTAGCTATCGTTATTTGAAAGTTGGTTCAGTAGGTTATTAAGTCCTTCAATTTCATCTTCGGCATTGACTTTGTAGCTAATATCATACTGTACGCCCAGATAATAAATGAGTCGCCCTTTGCGGTCGAGCAGTTGGGTTATTTTTAAATGATTATGAAATAACTCACCATTTTTCCTATAATTGCGTAAGGTCACTTCGACATTCTGATGGTTATCAAGCGCTGAACGAATTTCATAACGCGCCACTTGTTCCCTGTCCTCACCCTGCAAAAAACGACAATTACGCCCGATGATTTCCGCTTGCGTATACCCGGTTAGCTTTTCAAAGGCTTTATTGGCGTAGATGATTGGGGTATCTTCAAGATCGGGATCTGACAAGGTAACACCATTAACGCATTCGTCCAGAATAGCAGAAAGAATTTGCGGGATTAGGCCATTATCTTTTTCAACGATAAAGCTCATGGGTAAACTCCAAAATTAAAGGTTGAGGCAATTTGTCGGGTTATTGCGAATAGGCTAATAATCGGCGGTATAAAAGTTACTGGTTTGTTTCTGAAAGCAGTTTTTTTATATTATCGGTGGTCGTTTCTGCACCATCTTCAATCGCAATGCGTATCAATTTTGCAAAAGGTTGCATAAACAGCTCAACATTTAATAGTTCAAAGGTATAGGTAAGTCGAGTAGTCCATTCATTACCAAGCTTTTCTAAATAATATAAATCCCTATAATCAGCAGTCACTCCTTTAAAACTGAGTAACGTAAGAGGCCGGTATTCACTGACCTGAAAAATAGATTTGACTTCTTTTCCTTGATCTCTTCGGAGCTGCCGTGCTTTTGCGCCAACAAATATTTTTTTGCCGTCCAAAGGTTCAAACTCAATAACATCAATGGCCCATTTTTGATAGTTTTCAAAAAAATTATCGCCAATAAATGCAAAAACTTCTTGAACGGATTTGTTGATTACTATAGTAGCTTTTCCTACAATGGGTTTGTTGGGGTCAAACGGTAAATTAAACATTAACCAAACTCCTAACTGTTATGTCAGTTTTAGATGACTACTGTTAGAGTGTACCTTGCTTTTAGGGTAATTCAATTAAATGTCGGAACTATATTATTGAACGCCGTTGTGCTTACATGCTGGTAGTTAAGTTAATCTGGTTTTAGGGGGGAGGGGTAAGAAATTATCTTTGATAAGATATTGTTATTGAGATATTTTTGTGAAAGGAGGTGTTTTAAAAACCAATAATTAACCAAAGCATTGCGGGTTAATGCAATGCTTTGATTTTTTATGGATGACTACTTGGTGTTGCCGTTAATTTTAGTTGGCCGTTGCGCGGTAATATTCAACGGCTGCCGCAACGCCACTGCCAGGTGTAATGTTGAAGCCACAATCTAGCATGGCCATTTCAACACCTGCGAGTGCGCCTAACATGGATATATCATTCATGTCGCCGACATGGCCAATGCGGAAAACTTTACCGGCCAATTCGCTTAAACCGCCGCCCAGCGACATATTATATTTTTTAAACGCCGTGCTGATCACTTCACGGGCATCTTTATCAGCAGGAACAACGACTGCGGTGACGGTATTTGATTCAAAACCAGGTTGCGCGCAAAGCGTTAGTCCCCAGGCAGCTACAGCTTTGCGCACGCCTTCTGCAAGACGATAATGGCGGGCATAAACGTTTTCCATGCCTTCTTCCAGCAACAAGTCCAGAGCTTTACGTAGGCCATAAAGCATAGGGATAGAAGGGGTATAAGGCGTATAACCGTCTTTATTGTTGTTCATTTGATCGGTCAGATCTAAAAAACAACGCGGATAAGTGGATGTTTCAGTGGCTTTTAAGGCTTTTTGGCTGAAAGCCAAAATAGCGGCGCCCGCAGGCAGCATAAAGCCTTTTTGTGAACCGCTGATGGCGCCGTCAACGCCCCATTCATCCATACGAAAATCGATGCTGGCAATGGAGCTGACACCATCGACAAAGAGCAGGGCAGGGTGGTTGGCGGCATTCATGGCTTTGCGTACGCCGCTAATATCACTGGTTACGCCAGTTGCGGTTTCGTTATGCGTGGCTAATACCGCTTTAATTTGATGTGCACTGTCTGCTTTTAAACGCGCTTGTAATTTATCGAGCGGAATGCCGGTTCCCCAAGGTTCTTCATGAATTTCAACGTTAAACCCTAAGCGTTTAGCCATTTGCCCCCATAAATGGCTGAATTGACCGAAACGATAGATTATTACCGTATCACCGGGATTTAGGGTATTGGTCAGCGCGATTTCCCAGCCTGCGGTGCCGGTTGCCGGAAAATAGAAGGCTTGTCCGGTTTCGGTACGGAAGATTTTTTTGAGATCTTGCAAAATGGGTTTGAGCAAGTTAGGAAAAATCGGTGACCGATGATCTTCCATGACCACATTCATGGCGCTCATGATTTCGGTTGGTACGTTTGTAGGGCCTGGGATATAGAGATGGTTACGACCTGCCATTGCTGCTGCCTCGTTGGGAAAATTTAAGAAGTTGAATCAGTGAATTGTAGTCTTGACGCACTAAAAAAACCGACGTCAGAAAAATTGTCAATCATGCCATAGCCGCGTTAAATCAGCAACCTCTCATTATGGTTTGGTTGCGGATTGCCTGCTTGCAAAGCACGGGGTAGATAATTTGCAAAGCGGTGACGCCGCAGAAAAATTATCCTCTGCTATACTTGTGTAAATTTAAATAACTTCAGGGTGTGTTTATGAACAAATGTGCGATTTTTTTGGTTGCGATTTTAGCCGCTAATGGTTCGATAGCTCAAGCTGAAGAGCATGGCAGCTATGAGCGTGGTGTGTTGGAGAAGGCCGGTAACGGCTTTGCCAATTTAACGACTTCGGTGTTGGAAATTCCTAAAAACATTATCAATACCACCAATGACAGCAATATCGTATTTGGCGTTTTCGGGGGGATGTTAAAGGGTACGGTAAATATGATGGGGCGGATGGGTGTGGGCTTGGTTGATTTAATAACGGCACCTATTCCAACGCAAGCCATTGTTCATCCGGTGTTGGTTTGGGATGATTTTGATGTTGATACGCAATATGGCAAAACCTTTAGATTACCCAAAGAATATCAATAGCACTCATTTTAAGCAGGAAAGGTTGAGGATGGGTTGATTTTTAGGGTTATTGATCTATGCTTAATTAATCAATAAAGAATTCTTATGGAGAAACAATGAAAAAAATAGCTTTATCTACAGTGGCGTTGCTGATAGCGGGTTGCGCACATGAAATTCCCATGGGCGCTGCGTTTAAAACACCAGAACAACTGAAATTAAATTCAGCCGCTCATTGGGATGTTTTGGCGCATCATGAAGCGGGATTGATTAAAAAAACGCTGATAAACTCTTCAAGAATGCCTGTTTTCATCAAGGAGCCTGATAAAAGTTATCCTTTTGCTAAAACCTATCACAATCTTTTAACCAGCAGCTTGGCCGCGCAAGGCGTAACGATTGTAACGCAACCGGAATTTAATGCCGCCACCATCCGTTATGATGTCGATGTGGTTAAACACAATGCTAATTACACTGAAAATATGGGGCTACCGACACCGTTAGGGCATGGCGTGTATTATTTGGCGGTAACGGCTTTAGGCAAAGGTGTGCATGATGTCACCACCACCGCTATAGAAATTGTTAAAGCGCCGTTTTACGCGGCTGTAGATCAGGTTAAGCCCAATTATGCAACCCATGTTGAAGTGGTGATAACAACACAAGTTGTTTTAGGTAATCAAGTGCTTAATTCGGATTCAAGGGTTTATTATGTTGAACGCGGTAATTTACCGCATTACGCTTATCATGAACCTGAGCCTGTACCGCATCACTATACTGTTTCAGATTATCAATAAGGATAAACAGCTATGAAAGCATTGATAAGAATTACTGTATTAGCGGCTGGCGTGCTTTTGGCGGGCTGTCAAACTTTGAATGACAAGTATTACGGCATTAATGATAACCATGCCGCAGCACAGCAATTGGTTAATTATGGCAAGATGCACCTGGATCGCAATAAACCCTTAATCGTAGCCAGTTTTGTCAATATTAATGATTTGTCGGAATCATCGCCGCTGGGTCGGAGTATTTCGCAACAGTTTGCCACCGTTTTCACCACTAATGGTTATCGCGTGATCGAAATGCTGTTGCGTAAAGATATTTATATCAAACAAAATAGCGGTGAGTTTTTGCTGTCCAGAGAGTTAAAAAATATTTCGCATGACCATCATGCGCAAGCGGTGATTGTGGGTACCTATGCCGTCGGTGAAACCCGCGTCTATGTGACAGCAAAAGTCATTAATGCCGATACCAGCGTGGTTATTTCCGCGCACGATTATTCAATACCGATTGATAAAGATACTAAGGCATTGTTGCTTAAATAGCAGTGTCAGTTCAAAGTTGTCTGGTTAAATCTTAATTTATCTTATAGCTAACACTAATGTCTCGATCCTCTGGCGGGATCGAGACGATATTGGTACGGCTTGGACACGTTAAAGTGCGCGGTTATGTGCGGAGCTGTACAAAAAATAGTTACAAACTTCAGATTCAACTGATTTTTTAGGTTTAACCGTTGCGTCTAACTGAATTTATCATGAATATCTGGATTACTTATATTATTAAGACACTGTTGTTACCCCAAACCAGCCTTTTGCTACTAATTTTATTAGGCACTCTGTTGCTTATACGCGGACGCAAAAACGGCTTTCCCCTCATCCTTTCGGCACTCACTATTTGGTATTTATTGAGTACGCCAATCGTCGCCACGGTGCTAATTAAATCCGTGGAAACTTATCCGCCCCTACAACCGATACAATTGGATACCTTTAAGGCGCAAGCTATTGTGGTGTTAGGCGGGGGCATAAGGCCTGTCGCGCCAGAATATAATAATCAGCCAACGGTCGCCCCTCAAACCCTAGAACGCTTACGCTATGCGGCTAAATGGGCCCGTGCAACTAAGCTGCCGATTTTAGTGTCCGGCGGCCGGGTACTGGAGCAGGATCAGCCCGCTGAAGCTGAGATAATGGCGCAAACGCTTGCTGAAGATTATGGCGTGAAAGCGCGTTGGCAAGAATCGCAAAGCCGAAATACGGCTGAAAATGCGCGCTTTAGCTATGCTTTTTTAAGTAAACAACAGATCACTAAAATAGTTCTTATCACCCACGCGCTTCACATGCCACGCGCTGTAGAAGAATTTAGGCGTAGCGGCTTTGAGATACTTCCGGCAGCAGTCGGATATGTCGCAGACGACACTCCAAATAATATTCTTAGCTTTCTACCCTCAGCCAAAGCGTTTATGCTGAGTAGCATGGCTATTCATGAAACTATAGGCAGATTGTGGCGTCAATTAAACCGTGGGTAACGCGCTCCCGGAAATTAGTGGTACGTCAGGTTTTTGCTTAGCCTAATCATCTGTGTTATAACAATATCACTCAATGCAGTTGTTTAGTGTTGCGTTGAGAGGCTAACGTATTCCAATAGCGGATTGTTGCTCTGCTTTAGCGAGTGATCAAGCCACTGCTTTTAATTTCGGAGATAATCATGACTATCGCAAAAATAAGTGAAATAACCGCCAGCTCCTCAAAAAGTTTTGATGATGCCATCGAAAAAGGCATTAAACGTGCGAGTAAGACCATTAGGGGGATTCAAGGCGCTTGGATTCAAGATCAAAAACTGGTTATTAATGACGGTAAAATTGTCGAATATCGCGTTAATATGAAAATTAGTTTTATTCTCGACTAGCTTTTAGGCAAGGCGCAAGTTATAAAGTATCCAAGCCAATGTCGGGTTACGCCTTTCGCTAACCCGATTATTGTTGTAAGGTTCAAGTGCATACTTACGCATTGCCTTAAGCGCAAATGTTCAAAAAAAAGCCGCCACCCCATTACTTGCTGTCGCAATCAAAGCAATTTTTTGGGCGGACTTTAATTTTTTAATGGCATGTTCGCGCTTGCTTGCGGAACTGCGATTATGCCCTCCTTCAACATACACTAATTGCAACGGACTGCGTCCTCGAAAATATTTCGCCCCCTTTTGACAGGCATGCTGTTGATAGCGTTTCAGGACATTATTGCTGATACCGGTATACAGGCTCTGGTCACTACAAAGAATAATATAAACTTGCCAGCCCAGCTCAGGATTATTGATCATTTAAAAATATTCACTTGGGATTATTCAATATAAAGGCTATTTTAAGCTAGACTTAGTTTTTTGAATTTTTATAGGTCATTTCGCATGTCAAAATTTTACCTGTTATTGTGTGCTTTAGTTTTATTATCCCAACCAGTCCTAGCAGAAGATAATCCTATAGTTGATATTCAAACCAATCATGGCACAATTACCGTGCAATTGGCACCGGATAAATCGCCGCTGACGGTAGCTAATTTCTTAAGCTATGTTAACGAAGGTTTTTACGAAAATACTATATTCCACCGGATAATCCCTGGCTTTATGATTCAAGGCGGGGGATATAATGCAGCTTTGATACAAAAACCTACCCACGCACCCATTAAGCTCGAGGCGGATAATGGCTTAAGCAATCTGCGCGGCACCATTGCCATGGCAAGAACTTCAATGGCTGATTCTGCCACTGCGCAATTTTTTATCAACACGGTTAATAATAATTTTCCAACACCAGGTTATGCGGTGTTTGGCAAGGTTATTGAAGGATTAAATATCGTTGATGTTATTAGCAAGGTCTCGACCAATAAAGCAGATACGCCGCTGCAATCGGTAACTATTGAGGCTGCCCGTGTGCGCGAAGCACAATTAAGCTTTAAAGATCTTAAGCCTCTATATCAAGCCGGTGAAAGTTTAACCATAGCGCTACAAGAAAATACCGTCACCCGCCAGCGTGCATTAGATTTATGGGTTGCGGTTAAATTGCCCAACGGCGAATTCCGCTTTATTAGTCCTGAAAATACCGAGTCGTTCAGCGCAGAGGCTAAGCCCTTTATGCGTAAAGTCGGTGTCAACCAAATGCAACATAGCATAATTACCTTAACGATACCTGTCGGCTTGGCAGGCCAATACAGCGTTTATGCTATTTTCAATGAACCTGAACGAGATGTAACCGACTTGACGCATTCCTTACGTTCCAATCTGGCTAATGTCGCATTGGAACTCCGTTAATGAGTACGCTATAGATATGTACAATAATTTCAATGTCTTACTGTGTGCTCGGGGCGGCAGAAGAAAAGTGTCAAAATTACGCCGCGCTAATTCAGCTATTGTTCAGCTATGGAGTGCATTATATTAAGGGCGTCTGTTGTAGCATTATATGAATAACCGTACTCTTAAAAGCGCACCCCTTCTAGCAAAGGCTGAAGCATAGAGGACGTGTTGTCTATGCTACAATGGGCGCATTTTTATGGGTAACCCTAAAAGCATTTACAATCCTTGGTATTCGCTACTGGGCAACAGCGAAAACCAATAACATCGCCGCGCTCTTTACCCTACTGGTTACTGAGTAAAATAGCTAAAAATCAGCGCTAAATTATCGAAAACCATTTATGTTAAGATTATTTAATATCAACAATGGCACAATTAAAGAACAAACGCCGAGCGCAGAACATCTTAAACAAGCCGTAGCGACAGCATGTTGGATTGATGCCCACGATCCCAGCGATAGTGAACGCAGCGCGCTGCAATCATTTTTACATGCTGAATTACCTGAATCTGAAGATGTCGAAGAAATTGAATCCTCTGCGCGATACTTTACCGACCCTACCGGCATTCATGTACGCTCCCTATTTTTGGCCTTAACCGAAGGTCGCCATACCACCACCACCGTTGCGTTTATTTTGCAAAACGAACGCCTGATCACCGTACGAGAAGGCAGCCTTGCTGATTTTAGACTCATGCGCATGCGTATCCGGCGCGGACAAATGTCCGTCAATTCGCCACAGGAACTTATGGTAACCATGTTTGAACAAAAGGTGGAAAACCTCGCCGATGCGCTGGAAGACATACATCGTAAACTAGAGGATGTCAGCTATTTGGTGCTAGAAGAAATGAATTCCGATCTTGAAAATGCCATAGACCAACTGGCTAAACTGGAAGACAGTAATGGTAAAATCCGCTTATGCTTAATGGATACCCAACGCTCTGTCTCGTTTTTACAGCGGCATCTTCGCGATTTTCCTGAGCTGCAAGAAACCTCCCGCGAAATCATGCGCGATGTCGATACCTTAATGTCGCACACCACGTTTTTATTCGATAAAATTAACTTTCTAATGGATTCTACCCAAGGTTTTATCAATATCGAACAAAACAAAATCATTAAAATTTTTTCCATTGCCGCCGTGGTGTTTTTGCCCCCCACCCTCGTTGCCAGCATTTATGGCATGAATTTCCAACACATGCCAGAACTCCATTTGCAATTGGGTTATCCAGGTGCCTTGGCACTGATGCTACTGGCAGGCATTGCCCCCTATTGGTTTTTTAAACGCAAAGGCTGGTTATAATACTGCAAGACTAGATCAGCGGTAAGCGTTCAGTTTCCCGCTTTGGAAAAAACGGGAGGGATTTTATAGGGGGTAAGGCTTTCGCTATCCCTATGGAATATAAGGCCTGTTAGAGGGATGCTGCCTACAAAGTTATATAGCCTTGATCAACTATACCTGCTGCGCGTGCCGTTGTCAGGCGTTGAATTTCGCCAAAGTTAAAGTCAAGGTATTAAAATCACCCTCTACAAATCAGAAACAAGTTGTTTTCGGATTATTTAAGGGCGGAGCTAAACAATTCCAGAATAATCAATCATTCTGGCGTATAGCAAAAGCCCCACTATTACAATAAGTTCACGAAATTATGAATCTAAATCTTGAAAAAATAAATGGCTTTAGTGTGCTGAACATCTTGGATGAACGCATTGACGCTCACAATTCCGGCGATTTAAAAACCTATTTGCTACAATTGATAGAAAGCGGTGAAAAAAACCTGATCATCCAATTGCAGCAAGTGCGTTTCATTGATAGCTCTGGTCTGGGCGCTTTGTTGTCCGGCAATAAGCATATTATCGCTAAATCAGGGAAGCTGGCTTTGACCAATATCCAGCAACAAGTATTGTCGATGTTTGAACTGACCCGGCTCAACCGGGTGTTTGACATTTATGCTGATTTGAATGAAGCGTTTACTGATGAAACTTAAGGAGGTCTTATGAATACCGCCTTGATACAGGTAGAGGTTGTTATCCCGACGCAAACCAAGTATTTGGATTTAATCGGTAGTATTGGTGAGCGCGTTGCCCATGAACTGGATGGCTATACCGGTGATCGGGAGGCTTTGGCGTATCAGTTAAATCTGGTGCTAACCGAAGCGACAGCTAATGCCATTAAACATGCCCATGATGATGACCCCAAAAACTCCGTTAGAATTTCAATTCAACTTCAGGAAAACGCGTTAATCATCAAAGTGTACGATCATGGACAGGGTTTCGACTTGGCAAAAGTGCCATTACCGGATTTTGAACATCCAAAAGAAAGCGGCATGGGGCTTTTTTTGATACGCAGCATGATGGATTCTGTCACGTATACCCGATTGGATGATTGCAATGTTTTGGAGATTATCAAATATCTGGAGTGACCTTTTTAACGCATAATCGCCCGCAACGCAACTCATGAACCTAAATAAGCCATTACTTAAGCATCCAAAATTCTGGCAAGAAACGCTCAAAGCACTGGCAGTCAGGGCATTGGGCAAACAACCAGGTCAGCAGCTATGGCAAAAATATCATGCCCTGTTGCCCCCTGATTATCAAGCGCTGATTGCTCCCCGCGACGCCTTGAAGGATATGCTTCAGCTTGAACGCCTGCTAACCGCCAAGATCGACAGTGTTGGCCTGCTGAGGCCGCACGCCAATCACCCGCACTACCGCCTGCATTTTTACAGCGTGCAAGAACGTTATCTGGATGAGTTTATGCCGGTGCTTGAAAATCTGTCTTTGCGGGTCATGGATCAAGTGCAGTTTATTTTTACTCTTGACGGGGTTACAGCGACGATTAAAAGTTTCACCATCAAAGCGGCGAAAAGCCAGTGCGCCCCGTTTAGCCTGTTAAAAAACCATCTGCTGGAAACCATTCAAGCGGTCATGGTGGGGCGGGTCGAAAATGATATGCTCAACCAATTGTGCGTTCTCGCCGGCATGCACTGGCAGGCCATAGATCTGCTGCGCGCTTACCGAAATTATTACCTGCAATTAGGGTATCGCACGACCAGGGCGAGTTTTCATCATGCCTTGATTAACAATCCAGCGGTTGCACTCGGCCTGTTCCAGTATTTTGAGGCACGTTTCAGACCTAATCCCGCCTGGGCAGACCCTATGCTCAGAGAAGAACAAGCCTTGTTTCCGCTACGGATGCAGTTGTTGGCGAATATTGATGCGGTTATCGACCTGAATGATGACCGAATTTTGCGTACTGTCTTTAACCTGATTGACGCTACGGTCAGGAGTAATTTTCATCAGCGCCGTTCTGTTCAGGACTACTTTATCGCTTTTAAGATTAATAGCCTTGGGGTCATTGAACTGCCTGCCCCAAAACCGCAAGTTGAAATTTATGTCCATGCGGTCGATATGGAAGGCATTCATTTGCGGGGCGGCAAAATATCGCGCGGCGGTATCCGCTGGTCTGACCGTTTGGATGATTTCAGGACAGAAATATTGGGCTTGATGCAAACCCAAATCAGCAAAAATGCCTTAATTATTCCAACGGGTGCCAAGGGGGGGTTTGTCGTCAAAGGCAACGGTTCTCGTCAAGATTTTAAGGCGGCAGGAAAACAAGCCTACCTTAAATTGATTCAGGGAATGCTGGATTTGACCGACAATTATGTTGACGGCAAAGTCGTCAGTCCCGAAGGCATTGTCACCCACGATGATCCTGACCCGTATCTGGTAGTTGCGGCAGATAAAGGCACGGCGCAGTTTTCGGATATGGCCAATGCGGTTGCTGCCGAGTACCACTTTTGGCTGGATGATGCCTTTGCCAGCGGCGGCTCTCACGGCTACGACCATAAAGCCTTAGGCATTACGGCACGCGGGGCCTGGGAATGCGTAAAACGGCATTTTCGGGAACTGGGCAAAAATATTCAACAGGCAGCATTTACGGTCATCGGCATTGGCAGCATGGATGGCGATGTGTTCGGCAATGGACTGTTACTGTCACCCAAGATCCGGCTGGTCGCGGCGTTTAGCGGTCAGCATATCTTCATCGACCCTAATCCAGCGGACAACGATGCACCGTTTAAGGAACGTCAACGCTTGTTTGAATTAGCGGGTTCAACTTGGCATGATTATGACTGTAGCTTGATTTCAAAAGGCGGTGGTGTTTATGACCGCGCCGCCAAAGATATTCCGGTTTCGGCAGAATTAAAAAAATGGCTGGGCATTCGTTATAAATCCATTGATGGCGAATCCTTGATTCGGCATTTGTTGGTTACGCCAGTTGAACTGTTATGGCTGGGCGGCATTGGCACTTACGTCAAAGCCAGCACCGAAAAGCACGAAGAAGTTGGCGACCGCAGCAACGATAACGTGCGTGTGAATGCTGCCGAGCTGGGTGCTAAAGTGGTGGGCGAAGGCGCGAATTTGGGCTTTACCCAAAAAGCACGCATTGAGTACAGTTTATGCGGCGGCTGCATTAATACTGATGCGGTGGATAATTCGGCGGGTGTTGACACTTCCGATCATGAAGTGAACGTAAAAATATTGCTAGGCGGATTGCACCAGCAACACCTGATTGACGACTATCAGGCGTTGTTTATGGGCATGACCGAAGCTGTTTGCCAGTTGGTGTTGGCGGATAATGTTGCACAAAGCCTTTGCTTATCCTTGGAACAACTACGCTGTGCCGAAAATCCCGCCGTGTTTATGCAAGTCGCGGATCGCTTGGAAGCCGTCGGATTTTTAGACCGCACCGTTGAGTCTTTTGCCCAAAGCAAAGAAATTCAGGCTCGACCCGGACAACGCCTTTCCCGCCCTGAGCTGGCGGTCTTAATGGCAGCCAGCAAGCTGTATTTGACCCATGCACTACAAAGCCAAGCGTCGCTGTTGCAGGCTGAGTGCTATGACCGTTATTTGCAGGCTTATTTCCCCGCCCAATTGGGCGAGCCGTTTAAACAGCACTTTGCCAACCATCCTTTAGCGCATGAAATTAAGGCCACCGTCATCAGCAATAAAATCATCAACCAAGCGGGGTGCGGTTTTTTAAATCTAGCCGCTGACAGTAACTACGCTGATCTATTAGATGCGGTGAACAGTTATTTGGCGTTCGACCAAATTTTACACGCTGATGCCTTGCGACAAACCATTGCGGCGTTGGACAACCAAATTGCGGTGGATAAGCAATATCCATTGTTGCTTCAGTTTGAACAAACCTTGGCGGATTTTTGCCGTTGGGCGATATTGCACGGCAGGACGATACTACCCGACACCAGTACGATTGATGCTTATCGTCGTTATTTAACAGCGTATGCCACGTATATTGACCAGCATCCACTTGATACCAGTCAAGAGCGGCTCAGTGAATATCAACAGGCACAGGTACCGATTGAGCTGGCGCAAAAAATGGTTTTTATTGCCGAGATCCAAAATTTCCCCTTCACTGTTTTACTGGCTACGGAAACCCAACAAGATTTCACGGTTATCCTAACGCTATTGCATGACCTTACCTATACGCTTGGCTTAAATGAAATCCAACAGCAGTTAGCCGATATGCCTTTGCGCGATGATTGGGAGCGAAAGGTTGTGAATGACTTGCAAACGGATATGGAGTGCGTGACTGGTCAATTAGTTAAGAAAATCCTGTTAAGTGAGGTTAAAACTTGTGCCGACTATTTTGAGCTGACGGGCATAAAGCAACGTCTTAAACCCTATCGGCAGATTTATCAGGACTTGCAAGCACCACCACCGCAGGGTTTGTTGCCTTATGTTGCCGTAATCAGCGCGCTAAGGGATTTGATTGTTGGTTGACTACTGCTCGTTAAACTCATCATAAACGGGTATTTCAAGATATTCGTCTCCCCCTTTAAGCCATAATGCCAAACGCCTTAAGGTGTTTTCCTGTGGTTTTTTATGTAGGCCGCATTCCCATAAAATAGCCGTGCGCCAGCCCATTATTTTTAATTGATACAATACATTTTGGTCGCGTGCGACATTACGCGCAAATTTTTTTTGCCAAAATTCGCAGCGGGTTTTCGGGAGATGGGCTGCTTTACAATTCTGGTGTTGATGCCAAAAACAACCGTTGATGAATATGACGGTTTTATACTTCCGCAAAACCAAATCAGGCGTGCCGGGCAATTGTTTAGGGTGTAGCCGAAAACGGAATCCCTGTTCGTGCAACGCAGAGCGCACGCATTTTTCTGGACGGGTATCGACACTGCGGATAGCCGCCATAATCCGCGAACGGGTTGGTTGGTCTATGCGGTCTGTCATTAGACAACCCTTTAACTGTTGTTTCCGGCTGTCGCTGAATGCCGTAACGGAAAGCTTTGGTTGAAAGTGTAAATTTTCTGGATCATAGCATCACCTGATTATAAAGCTGCTCCAGCTAAGCCAAAGTAACGTCATTCCGGCAGGGACTGCCGGAATGACGTTGTTGCTGAAGCACCTTTACAATCAAAAAATATTTTATCCACATCTAAAAACCATCAAAGTTATATCATACTCAAAAGCAGTCTTTTTGCAAAATTGTCGTAACGTTGCAAAAAGCGCATCAATAATGCTTTGCGGTGAACCCTCAGCATTTTGCAAAAAAACGGCTTTCACTCGCTCCAGACCGAAAAATTCCTGCTGGCTGTTTTCCGCTTCGATTAGGCCATCGGTATAAAAAAGGATTAAATCACCTTGGGCAAGAGAGGCGGTTTTATCTTCAAAACTGACCGCTTTTTTAATGCCCAATATTAAGCCTTCAGCATCCAGTTCCGTAAATGCCTGTTGCGACCGATTGAGCAATAAAGGCGGTGGGTGTCCGGCATTGGCAAACTTTATCTGCTGCTTGTGGATGTCAATTTGCATATAAAATAAGGTGATGAAGTAGTCTGATTGGTCTAAATCGATAAACAAAAATTCGTTCAAAACCACCAGGGTTTCTGCTGGCGTTGCCAATAGATTAGTTTGCGCGCGTAAAACGCTACGGGTTTCAACCATAAATAACGCAGGGCCGATTGAATGACCCGAAACATCTGCAATCACTAATTCCAGTTGAGCTTCAGTGCGGAAAAAATAATCAAAGTAGTCGCCGCCCACTTTGTTTGCGGGCAGGCAAAAACCGGTTACTTCAAACGCATCAGATTTTAGGGGGGCGGAGGGTGATAAGGTGGCTTGGATTTGTTGGGCAATCCTGATTTCATTCTGTGCAATCGCTAAGCTGACTTGTGCTTGACGAATTTGCTGTTCCGCTGCTTTTCGCCCAGAAATATCGTGGATGAAGCCGCTAAAAATATAAGCGTTGCCAAGCTTTAAGGCCGATACACTGAGTTCAACAGGAAATTCAGTGCCGTCGCGGCGCAGGGCAATTTGTTCCGACTGGGTATTTAAAAGTGTGCTGACGCCAGTTTGTAAAAAGGATTGCAGCCCCTGGCGGTGTGCTGGGTGGAAACGGGCTGGGATGATTAAGGTATCCAGACGCTGGCCTATCGCTTCACTTGTAGACCATCCAAACATTTTTTCGGCGCGACGATTCCAATCGGTAATGATGCCATAAGAGTCCATAATGACAATGGCATTGAGCGAGCTTTCAATAATGAGCCGTGTGCGCTGTTCAGACGCGATCAACGCATCCTGAAAATGCAGTCTGGCGGTAATGTCCCGGTCCACCCCCCGCCATTTAAGCAGCTTCCCTGCTGCATTGATGATCGGCAAGCCAGTCGATTCGGTCAGTACTTCGTGCCCATCTTTATGCTGGTAATGATTGATCAAAGCATAAAAGGGTTGTTG
>JABFRM010000313.1 GCA_013141155.1 Methylococcaceae bacterium
GGCACGTACGTTTTTGGGGTTGTCCTGACGCAAAAACGCCGATGTTTTGGAGTTCTTGAATACGCGCGGGGCGGTTTCATCGAAAATGCCCATTGAACCCAACATCCGCATCAATCGGTAGAGATGATCTTCATGAAGCTGTAAAACTGTGGCGATTTCCTGTGTGCTTTTCTCGGTGTCGCCAAGCACATCAGCCAATTCGAGCTTGGTTGCGACATACAATGCACGCGACAGCCAAAACAACGAACCAATTTGCATGAGCCTAAAAGGCGGTGGCGTTACCTTCGCGGGTATGTTTTGCAGCGCATTGGCAAAGTCCATCAATTTATTGAAGCGCTTAACGCGGAATGTGTTTTTGGTTAGTTTTTTCATGTTATCCATCTTATTAAGTCCCGCTTGATCGTAATAGTAGATTCTAAGCGTCTAAATTAATCAGAAGCCGCAGTTTTCAATTCTCACTGAAATCTCTGGCTTCCTCAGCCAACGCAATAATGTCACTGCCCATTTCAATCACAGCCCATTCCTTCAATACCCGCCCCCGATGCTCGTATGCACTAACTGCACCGGAATCGATCAAAGCCATGATGCGATTCACAGGAAGCTTCATGACCAGATGGCGATTATGCAGTTTGGCAAAGACTTTGCCATTGATCCGCAAACAGTCAAATCCAAATAACTTTGCCCGTTCAACAGGGTATTCTGTTTGGGGGGTGGTATAAAACGCTGCTAACTGCATAAATAGCCTTTCGCCATCTGACAAAGTAGCATCGTCTTTGTTAATTTTGCTGCTTTTTGTAATCATCTTTTTTACCCTGGTACGGTGACAAGTTCAGGAACTAACTGCTTGGCGCGCTACAGCGCGCCTCATGGGAAATTTTGGGACTCCCAGTCACCAAAATCGATTTGCCACGCGGCGAACCGGTCTCGCTCCGGTTCGTCCTGCGTCCACCTCGACTTCGCACTACGCTATCGCTTCGTTGCCATGATTTTCAGCGGATGAAATTATCGCCTAAAATTATTGCGTTGCGGCACACAGGGTTACGGGATTGCGAAAATGCGGCGGTGTTAGCTTAGTGGCAATGGTTTGCAGTCAAAGGACGATGGCCATCAGCTTTGCAAACAGTTTGGCTGCAACAAGGTTTTTCTGGAATGTCATGTTCAATCTCCACTGGGTTTATTACTTGCCAAACCAGCCGCAAATAACTGGCCATTAAATGCCGCCAATTGTTCAAAAAAGGCGGCATCCATCTTCTGCTCCATTTGCGCTTCAAAAATGTCTTTCAATAATATGGGCATCATCGCCAAGCTAACAAAGGCCATACGCAGGATGTCTGGATCAACTGTGGCAGCCAATAGTCCAGCAGACTTTGAGACCTCTACCTTCTGGTTGCTCTTGGTGCGGCCCCGTTCTAACAGTTGTTGGATAAAACGCCGTCCAGGACCTTGATTAAGTGCCAGAACCTTTAAGATCAGTTTTGGGAATTCGGGTTTTAGGGTCATGGTCTGGTAGTAAAGCAACAAAAAGTCCTTAAAGCCATCAAGAGAATCCAGCATATGTCCGTCCAAAACTGCTAGCAGGGGATTCAGGGCGTGGCGTATCATTTCCTCATATAAACCTTCTTTATTGCCAAAGTAATAACGGATCATGGAAATGTTGGTATCGGCTTTTTCTGCAATCAATCGGGTGGTGACCCGGTGATAGTCGTCAGCCAAAAAGCTATCCAGTGCAGCCTTAAGCAGCCTTTCCCGAACAGGGTCAGGGGTAATATCAGCAGTGTTGGTCATTTGATGCTCCATTAGGCAACGGGCGTCAGTTTAGCAGTCGCTAAATCCAAGCTATAGACATTTCGTCAATCAATTCGGGGGCTTTGATTAAATGCACGGCAAAAAATGGGAGGGCATATGAACGACTTATACGTTGTTTTTGGGGTGTCATAAGCAAATACAGTGAAATCATAATTTTTGTTTATGGTAATTTCTTTTTTGATAATCATACTTTTACACCTTATTTATTCAGGTGAAAAATTTGAATGTGACGCTTACTTATCGATTATGACTTTCCAAGTCTTTAATACTTGGTATAGGTTGAAAAGGTAGTATCATGAATTTTTTTATTGCCATAAACCAATTGAACAAATTACGCGCTTTGTAGGGTGAATTGTTCACATAATTTTTTACAATGGTTTCAAAATCGTCGGGATCTTTGCCTGTAATTGTTTTTACAACGTTTGTAGCACCGCCTATATCAAATTTATTAGCTTGGTACTCTTTCATGTAGTGGCGCACTTGAGAAATAGTAAAAGCATCTAAACCAAGGTCTTTGGCAAACATAAAGGCTGCCTTTAAAAACATCCATTCTGGAATAGGGATATAGCGAATTTTGCGGCCAACAACCTTTGAAAATACTGCTGTCATTTCTTGGCTTGATAATGATTTAGGGCCGGTTGGTCGCAACCTTTGCCCAATGTAGGGCTGTGGGTTTTTTAACAGTGAAGCAATGACTAA
This sequence comes from Methylococcaceae bacterium, assembly GCA_013141155.1. Taxonomy (GTDB): domain Bacteria; phylum Pseudomonadota; class Gammaproteobacteria; order Methylococcales; family Methylomonadaceae; genus SXIZ01. The sequence goes on from JABFRM010000313.1 coordinate 2,506, forward strand.
TCCTAAATCTCCGTTAGAAATAGCCGGATTTTTTCCTTTACCAAAAGGTAGTGGCATTAAACCTAATTGAATGGCAAATTCGGTTACAAAGAAAGTATTGTCGGCAAAAAATCCTGGAATTAATTGGATAACATTTAAACCTGATTTTTCATACTCTCTATACGATGCCTTTATGTCGTTTGTATGCATGCTGTTTTGGTTTTCAAACTCTGCCAGCCATTGCCCCATATTGACAATTGTCTCAATATTATTTTCTTTCGCGCATTGAATGAATAATTTTGTATTCTTCAGTAAATGTGGAATAAACGGATGGCAGTAATAGACTCGTGTAATATTTTTTAAAGCACTATTTAAATCATTAGCATTGGTTATATTACCGATATAAATTTCAGCACCTAATTTTTCTAATGCCAATGATTTTGCATTTCTTGAGCGCACCAATATTCTTGTAGAATATCCATCTTTTAGCAATTGCTTTGTCGCTTCAAAACCTGTTTTACCTGTTGCTGATGTGATTAAAATTTTCTCTTTCATTTAGATAATTTCCTTGCATGTTAATATCGACAAAATTGCTTTAGTTGTACTAGGTCTGCAAGTGGCTAACGCCAGACTTTTTTGCAGGCGTTTAACTTTACGCGGGGAAGCATTTACCAAAAGCAATCAGTAACTTTAGCGGTCCCTGAAGGCGTATTTTTCGTCGTAGTAACGCCCAGACAATAAACCGTTCTTGCTTTAAAAAACCGAGCCAGGTTTGGGCATCAGCGGTAATATGCAGGTTTGCCTCGCCAACGTGTCCGTCCGCAACACTAAGCCGTTGGTCACGCACGACGATAGTGGCTTGCTGCTGTGCAGCACCGGTGAAAGTAAAATGATAGACGGCATTAAGACCTGCGGATTTGTTGGGCTGAAAGTTTAGTTTTACGCCGCGTAGAAAGCCCGCAATGGTGTTGGCACGAAGGCTGTTGCCAACGTGCTTAATCCGCTTTTGGGGAAAACGTTTGACCACATGCGTTTCTGCGTCCGAATTTTTCAGCACATAAATCGTTTCCTGTTTTTCCTGAAGTGGGCGCAGCGTTTCCTTAAGGTGCGCTTTCTTATCCGTCAGATACGGGCCTATCACATCTTCACCCGCCGGGCAGACCGATAAACAGTAAGCTGCTTTGTAGTTGGGGCCAAAGGCGAGGCTTTGCCAAAGGGAAGCGGACTCTGAATCAGTGACTTGACTACGGTAGTCGCTGACGCTTCGGCTATCCACCACGGTTTCAACCCAATCGGTAAATCCGCCCATAAATTCACGATAATTGTGGGTGTAACAAGCGGAAAAATTAAAATCCCCCATTGGCGAAATTGCGCCAACCGGACACGCGGCAACGCAGAGCTTACAATCCAAGCAAGGGTTATAGTCTATCGGC
>JABFRM010000049.1 GCA_013141155.1 Methylococcaceae bacterium
TAAGCTGGTATCAGTTACGCAGGCATTTTGCACATAAAACGAAAAGTCATCGCTTAAGGTTTTATGACCAAAAATATTGCTGATATTGGTTTTGTAATCATTCGCAAACACAATGGTGTGGTGCGACAAGTCTGGATAGGGCTGATCCAGAGCTAAATACAACATAAACGTCGAACAAGAATAGTCCAGTTTTTTAAGCCGTTTTGGGCTGTGTTGGGTTAACACTTGTGGTGCAACTAGATGGGTCATGGCGTAGGAAAAGTCAGCATTAACAATCACTTCGTCCGCTAACACTTCACTGCCATCGGCCAGGCGCACACCTTTCACCACTTTATTTTCAAGGATTAACCCGCTAACGGCAGTATTGGTGTGAATATCGCCACCTTGCTCGGTGATCACTTTTGCCATGGCTGCCGCGATTTGATTAAGCCCACCTTTGACATGATAAATACCGTATTCATGTTCTAAATAAGACAGCATGGTGAACAGGGCAGGACATTCCCACGGCGACATGCCGAGGTATTTCGATTGAAACGAAAAAATCAGCCGCATTTTTTCGGCTTTAAAGTATCTGCCTAAGTTGGAAAACACACTGTGGTTCAGCGCTAAATAAGGGATAGCTTTCATTAAATCCCACGAAAAAAACGCTTTCAGGCTAGAGTAATTGCGCTTGATGCACGGATAGAGTTTCCGAAAACGTTTACCCTCTTGTTCGATATAACGGTCAAAGCCTGCGCTGCCCTCGGGAAAAGTGCTTTGCAATTCTGCGCGCATTTTGTCGCGATCCGAGTAAACATCCACAGCGCGGTCATCAAACAGCAAGCGATACATAGGATCAAGCTTAAAAAAGGTGAGGTAATCTTCGCTGCGTTTACCGCATAAGGCGAACATTTCATCCAATACATATTTCATTAACAAAAACGTTGGGCCGGTGTCGAAAATGAATTGATCTAAGCGAATGGGACGATTGCGCCCGCCGACTTCAGGGTTTTTTTCAAAGATTGATACCTTAAAGCCACGTTGGCTTAACAGCATCCCTGCACACAAACCGCCGGGACCTGCGCCGACGATGACAATATGTTTGGTTTTGGGCATGAATAAAAGTGAGGATGGATGAAATACGGTTTGTTGAGTATACTTTGAATATGCAGCGCCATAGGTAAATAGTCAAGCAACTTTAGGAAAATTAGCGTTCATTGGAAAATAGAAAAAACGCAGCGGAGCTAAAAATCTAAAGCCAGTATGCTAAACTAATCAATCAGTTTTAAAAAAATGGCACGCTTATTTGTCCAGTACTATACCCTATATATACTATTGATTTAACTGAAATTATTACTTAATTGAGTCTTTATGCGCACCTTGATGTTTATTAGTTTATTAGTATTTTCAAAGCTGTTGTTTGCAATAGAATTGGGCAAATGGACTGTTTCAGGGCTAGAAACCCTGCTGCAAGGTGCACAGCGTATTGAGGATGAAGGGGTTAAAATAGATTATATTTCCAAGCAGTTTTTAGATACCCAATATAAACCTGACACCCTAATCGGCAGTGCCGAAAAAACCGAACAAATGGCAGTACGCCTGGATGGTGTCGATTGCATGACCTATTTGGAAAGTGTGGAAGCGTTAAGACGTTCGCATTCGTTCAACGATTTTGTCGCTAATTTAAAAGCCGTTCGTTACAAAGAAGGGGTAGTGGCATTTCAAAATCGTAATCATTTTTTTTTAAATTGGCGTGACAACAATACCGCCTTCATTGAAGATGTAACTCATAAAATAGGCGATGCAGAGAGTCATGGTGTAACTAAACAGTTAAATGAACCGCGACATAAGCCACTTATACCAGGTATTCCTGTCGTTGAGACCTTAATGCACTATATACCCGGCTATCGCATCAATAACAAAATTCTTAACCGCTTAAAAAATGGGGATTACGTCGGTCTTTATACGGACAGAATGGGGTTGGATGTATCGCATGTTGGTATCGTCATCAAAAAAGGCAAACAGACTTTTTTTCGCCATGCCAGTGCCGAGCCTTATGTCAGAAAAGTGGTCGATGCCGAATTCGTGGATTATTTTAAACATCAGCGCGGTTTTGTGGTGATGCGGCCATTAGCCAAAGTGATCAATACGCTGCTGTGAAGCGTTGACTTAGCACATTTAAAAACTCAGGTGCAACATGGCAAAAATTACCCATCTTTCACAATTGGATCTCAATGGCATTTACAGTTATGCCGATTACTTAACTTGGCAATTTGAAGAAACGGTTGAATTAATTAAAGGCAAAATTCAACTGATGTCGCCTGCGCCGAATGTACGGCATCAAAGTATAGTAACTGAGTTAGGCGGGCATCTTTATTCATTTTTTCATAAAAGACCGTGTAAATTATTTTACGCACCATTTGATGTGCGTTTATATAATCGTCGAAAGTCACTATTAACCAATAAAGACATTTATACCGTCGTGCAGCCGGATTTATGTGTTATTTGTGATACCGATAAACTAGACATGCAAGGTTGCAACGGCGCGCCGGATTGGGTTATTGAAATCTTGTCTCAAGGTAATTCAAAACGTGAAACCCAGGAAAAATACGCCTTATACCAAGAAAGCGGCGTAAAAGAGTATTGGCTGGTTTATCCTTATGAACAATCAGTACATCAGTTTGTTTTAAATGATCAAACTGAAAAATATGAATTAATCACCATGTTTGCCGCAGAGGATCAAGCCAGCCCTGCTTTATTTCCCGATTTAGTGATTGATTTAGCAGAAGTGTTTGCCGAGTGATCGGGAGTGTGGTCGGTGATAGGATTATGCAACGTATCAATTTATAAGGTTTACCATGGAACACGCAATCGATCTACACCATCCTAGTTATTATCTTAATCGAGAACTCAGCGTCTTAGAATTTACCATTAGGGTATTGGCACAGGCGACCGATGAGCGAATGCCGCTCTTAGAACGACTTAATTATTTGTGTATTTCTTGCTCTAATCTGGATGAGTTTTATGAGGTTAGGGTTGCCAGTTTACTGAAAATGCAAAAGCTTAATCCGAGTTTGATTGGCTCCGATGGCTTGAGTTTTCAAGAGCAACTGGAACAAATTAGCCTTAAAGTGCATGCTTTGGTTACTGAACAGTACCAAGTTTTAAATGACATCTTAATTCCCTGTCTAAAAATAGAAAAAATTCGTTTTTTAAGGCGTAACGAGTGGACGCAAACACAACGGGAGTGGTTGTTTACGTTTTTTGAACAAGAATTAATGCCAATCTTGACGCCGGTAGGCTTGGATTCTGCCCATCCGTTCCCGCGTATTTTAAATAAAAGTTTAAACTTCATTGTTTCTTTAACCGGTAAGGATGCTTTTGGGCGTAACAGTAGCCATGCGGTATTGCAGGCACCGCGCTCGTTACCCAGGATTGTACCGTTACCCAAGGGTTTCGCCAACGAAGGCGAGCATGATTTCGTATTTTTATCCTCAATTATTCACGCGTTTGTCAATGAATTGTTTCATGGTATGCGGGTTAAGGGCTGTCATCAATTTCGGGTGACCCGTAATAGTGATTTCTTTGTCGATGATGAAGAAATTGATGATTTATTGCGGGCAGTAGAAGGGGAGTTGGCGACGCGTAATTACGGCGATGAAGTGCGTCTGGAAATCGATTCCAATTGTCCAACAGAAACCATTACTTTTCTCATGACCCGTTTTGGTATGCCTGCTGATCGCTTATTTCTGGTGGATGGCCCAGTTAATTTAAGTCGGATTCAAGAAATTTACAGTTTGATTGATCGACCCGAATTAAAATTCCCACCGTTTAATCCAAGCACACCGCCGCAACTTCAGCGCAACAAGAATTTCTTTGACAGTATTCGTAAGCAGGACATTTTACTGCATCACCC
>JABFRM010000133.1 GCA_013141155.1 Methylococcaceae bacterium
GTCGGGACGATATTGTGCCAGGGGTATCGGGGCTTGCGGAGCAAAATAACTGTCGCGTAGTCTTTTGCCGCTTGCTTGGGCTGGGATGCCCAAAACAAGCTATCGCAAAAGTAGCGACTCTCCTTCCGATGGTGACGATAGCCCAGATTATACTGAAACGCTTAGCAATCCTGAATTCAGTTCTGAAGATTTGAAAGACTCGTTAGCGCATTTTTTGACTGAAAATGCCCACAGCTTTACGCCAATGACACAGTATTTTTTTACACAAGCGGTTATTGAGCAAAGACCGTTATATGGTGCAAACGGTTTATTAATAGATGAAGCGTTTCTAGGATTAGTGGCCGCCGATAAAAGCTACGCCGATTTAGACCCTGATAAGTTGGTGGCTAAATTATGCTAAAAAACCGAAATGCTATTTAAAAAATACACATAACTTGAAAATCTGTAGGGGCGAATTCATTCGCCCCTACAAGAATAAAATTATTGTTGACCGAATTCTTATTCGCGGAGAAACCTATGTTATTAACACCAGGACAACTGATGAAGGCGACGCGCCAGCGCCTAAATATCATCGCCGCCGAAATACCTGTTGCAGAAGCGCAGCTAGATAATCTGTTGGCATTGCTACCACTGCGTTTGCCAGAAGAAAATTATGTGGACTGGTTAAAGCGTGGGCGAAAAATGGCGCAGGTCATGCCTTTTCCTAATATGAATTTTCAGTATTTAACCGAAGTGCAAAGACTCGCCGCCGATAGCCGTGACACTGAAGATGCGTTGCCGGAAATTGCCTTACTATCCACTAATCAGCAGTTTCGCTTAAGCGTAGAACTCTTGCCGCAGAACAAATTAAAACTGACACTAGAGGCCTTAGGTTTAGCCAGTAGCCGCTATGCTAAGTGTTTAATTGGTATCGCGGCTGCTGACAGCAAAGACCAACTCATTAGCATTATGCGTTTAAATGCTGATGGTGACGGCGTTGATGAGTCTTTAGATAACAGCGCAGCGATGCGGCAGGCTTTGTTACGTCCGGTGATTGCTTTAATCGAGCCAGCAGATAATCTAAGGGTCACAGGTGCGTAAGTTTGTATGGGTGCCGGTGGTCAGCTTAGGTCGAGAGGCAACGGGGCAGTTTTTAGAAATCATGAGTGAGCCAACTTTAATGGGTGGTATCAATATGAATGCCTTAAAAAACTGTGGATTTAACAAAAATATTGCCCACATTGAAGCAGTACTAACACAATTAAGCGTTAAGCCCAGCAGTGCCAAGTTGTATTTAACCGGTTTTTTAGTCAACCTCAGTAACACCCAAGGCGTTAATCTCGGTTTACTCATCGCCTGTTTTATGCAAGCACCTGCGTGTCCGTATCAAAAAATCATCGTCACAGGAAATCTGGATACTGAAAAGTTAACCGTAACCGATGCCGTCAATTTTGAAGCCAAAATCCAAACCCTTCTAAATTTAGGCAAACAAGCAGAGCCAATAGCGTTTTTTTTCCCACGGGTAATGCTTAACGAAAACAATGCTGCACTTTTGGCACCGCTAGCGGCAATGAATATTCGCTTAAAACCCATTGATAGCTTGTGGGATGTACTGGTTGATTTTGGGTTAACCCAAGTGACAGAAGACGCTTAAAACTATGTCAACTTTTCGTGCCACCGTGTATGTGCCTTTAGCAGAACTAACCCACCAAAATAGCCAGTTATTAGACGTATATGCTGAAAACCAATTATTTGGCGAAACGGTGTTAGATGAAAAGGCTATGGATAAAAACTGGAACTTTGTCGCCGCGCCGTTGCGGGATGCGGGGCTTTATAGCGAAGGGTTACAAGTGGTGAGTGCGCTTAGAAAACTTAATTTAAAACCGTCTTTTTGGGCGGTGTATCAGCGCGTTAAAAAATATGCGTGGCTGGATAATCAACGTTTACATGCCGGTAATCATCACATAGAAAACTGCGAAGGCAATAGCGCGCAATTGGGTCTAGCCATTGCGTTGTTGTTAAATGCCAGTGCCAGCCCGATTCGTTATGCGATTGCGACGGGCAGTTTAAGCCTTGATAAACATAAAGATTTTGACATCGCCATTGCGGCGGTCGCGAATGTGCCAGAAAAACTGGATTTGCTGATTGAAAAACGCCAAGCCAATGCCTTGCCTGATTTGCCCTTATATTGCTTTACGCCAACGCATTATAAATTTCAGGGGGAATTGCATCCCGTTGTGGACTTAGCACAAGTGAAACAATTAGCGGCGTTGAACATTACGGTTAAGCCAATTGCGTGGCTAAGTGAGGCGGTAAAGCTATTAAAAGCCGATAGCACACGCTGTTTAAAGCAAGATAAATGGGCAAACGGTATTTTAGGTGTTATGGGCAGTGTATGCGCGGCGGCATTGTTGTATCGCACTTGGGTTTATTATCCGATACCGATTAAGATATTGGCGGGCAAACATTTAGCTGAGCCCTTTTTAGTGTGTACCAATCGGGATAATTCTGCGGTCAGTTATAACGATTTAGCGCGTGATGGCAGTACGCCGATCATGCCGCTGTTTGCAGCAGAAAATAGTGCTTATAATGTCGGCATTGGTTGGATAGTACAACCTGAAAAAACCCCATTCAGCCAGCAGTATTATGTGGCTTTTATTCATTTAGGCGAACAAACGGGCTATAAGCTCATTGCTAAGCAACCTGATAATGCTGCCGATATTACCGTTGTTGCTAATGAAGTATTGAAATGGTATTGGCCGATGCAAGAAACAGCGGCTAAACAGATAATGTATTAATTGTCGCGGCACAAAGAACCCCTATTGCCGCTGACGAGCTTAACCAGGCATTTGCCGAACGTTTTCCTACTACAAAAACGCTGAATGTATTACAAGCGCGTGATTTTTTATTGGCGCAGTTCCCCGGTAGTTATGCTTTTTCTTATCACTCTATTGTTGGCGGTAGCCCATGCTTAAATCCTTGATGTTATTAGCTGGTTTTTATTCTGTCGTAGGCTTAGCAGATAATAGTCATGATGCTTGCTTAGGCATTCAAAAACTGACGCACAACAAAATAACGTTCTTTTATAACCAGCAAGATAAAGCCGATAAACCCTATTTTTATGTCAAGGTCATGTCTGGTAACGAAACACCGGAAAAATCGCTGACAGCTATTTTGGGTATGAATGGTAATTTACTGTCCGTCCCTAACACTACACCGCATCTTTATCAAGTCCCTGAATATGCAAAGAAATTGTATATTGTCAAAGCACAAAACAAGCTGGCTAAGTTTGATGTATTGGCAGAAGTGCTACCCGCGCTACAGGATGTAGAAGCGCAAGCAAAAGCAAAAGGCATTCGCCGCAACGTCAATATTTACCCTCAACGCTTGCCACCTGAAACTAAACTGTTGGCAGGCGGGGAGGGTGGCGTGAATATTTGTGAGTTGGCGTTGTAGCTTTTAGGGCTATTCTCAATCGTAATCTATCTCCAATACACGGTAACGGTTTTCCATAATGGCATTTTTGACCAGCACTTCATCATCAAGGGTTTTTTTCAGTAAAGCCAGTGCCAACGGCGAGTCGATGCTGATGGTATTTTTTTTCGGGTTCAATTCATCGGCGCCCACTATGCGGTAAGTAAGGGTTTCAAAGTCCTGATTTTCAAGGGTGACCCGTGCGCCAAAAAATATCCGTTCGGTATCTCCGGGTTTTTCACTCACAATGGTGAGGGCAGGGAGGCGCTTTTGCAAATAATGTATGCGGCTGTCAATGCCCCGTAATTCCTTTTTGCGGTAAATATATTCTGCATTTTCAGAGCGGTCTCCCTCTGCCGCAGCGGCGCTTAAGGCACTAACCACTTCTTGGCGTTTGTGCCAGCGCTCTTTAAGCTCAAGCTCGAGCGTTTGGTAGC
>JABFRM010000193.1 GCA_013141155.1 Methylococcaceae bacterium
ATTTCAATTGGCACTAAATCCACCCCAGGATTTTTAGCCAACAGATTGTCTAACTTAGCTGAAACCCCTTGTAAGAGCGTAGTTGCGCCCTTGGTGTCTTTCTTATCTAACGCCAGTATCGCTTTTTGGGTTTCGGTGGCTATTTCTGCGGTTTCGCCTGCAATTGACGGGGTTTTTTCTGTAAGTGCCTTATGTTTTGCAGAAGCCACCACTCTGTCTATGGTGGTTGTAAGGACTGGTTTTGATGGTTCAGTTTCGGCAAAACTGTTACTGGCCAGAAAAGTGGCACTTGCAGCCAATAAAAGGGTGACTGCCATTTTGGTATGATGCGGTTTCATTTTTTTTCCTCTGGTTGGTTTTGAGAAGTGATTTTATCCCCCCCCCCGCATTTGTCAGTATTTTTTTGCAACGGGTACGTTAAATAATAAGCACTTACCATGCCAAATTATAAATATATGAAATAAATTAAATAAAATCAACTGCATATATTAAAAGCATTGAGTGGGTAGCCGATAAAATAAGGCGTATCTGAAGGGAATGGGTTCAAATCAACCATTTAAAATACGGTTGATTTGCACCAATGAAGATTTAATAACTGATGTTACGCACCCGCCTCTTAAAACCTGTATTATTCTGGGATGGAATAAATAAAACTAGCGTTCTACATGGACTACTTGGTATGCAATAACGGAACGATACACGACATCAGATACTAAGATTAATGACATGAACATACGGTGATTCATGTTAAACACTGAGCAAGCATAAACTATGAATTTCAAATTAATCATGAAAAAACACGCTTGGGGCATTGTTTGGGTGCTGTTTTTTTTACTGCTTGAAAATGTTGCTTGGTTATTGGAACCCACCTATTTCGGCAAGTTGTTGGATGCGCTTATTGATAAATTTTATAATGATGACCTGAAAATGAATTATGTTGTGCCATTAGCATTTTGGATGGGCATTTATTTGCTAACTACCTTGGGCGGGGCATTGAGCCGGTTCTTAAGTGGTAAGGCCTATTCAAGGCTGTATGTCGATATTGCGGGGGCAGTCATAGCAAACTCAACCTTACAAGGCTACCCCCCTTCCAAAACCTTGGCGCGCGCCGAATTGGCAAAAGAATACGTCACCTTTCTGAAAGACCGCTTACCGGAAGTGGTTTGGCAAATTTCAGGCACTTTCGGGGCGGTCGGCGCATTGTTTTTTTATGATTGGCGGATCGCCGCGATTGGTCTTGCGGTTATTTTCCCCATAGCCCTTGTATATAACCGTTATCGAAAGCAGGTGACTAAGTTGCAAACCGATTTGCACAATAACCGCGAAGACTTATTCCAATTGTTTGAAAACCATAATACCGTCGCCATCAAGGATTATTATCTGGGCATGGTCGCCCCACAAACCAGTATTTCAAGGTGGAATGCCTTTAACTATACCTTTACCAAGCTGTTGATGATGGGCGTGTTTGTCGCGGTATTGTTTATTTGCGTGGACGTGGACAAGTTCTCCACTGGCAAAATTTATGCGATTGTGTCGTATTTATGGACGTTTATTTTATCCACTGATTATTTGCCTGGCTTAATGGAAAGCGTCACCTCCTTGATTGAGCTGAATGATCGGCTTAAACAGGAAAAAATCGAGCCATAGGCATCTACACAAGTTTAGTTATACGTCATTCCGGCAGGGATGCCGGAATCCAGAGCCAAGGATGGTAACTTAGTGGTTGCACGGGCGCATAATTAAATAGAGGTGTGAGCCTGCATTTCCCACATCCATGTGATTGGATTCCGGCATCCATGCCGGAATGACGTGCTTTGAAACTTGTGCAGATTCTTATGCCCATAGGATAAGTCATTTCCGCAAAGCCCCAAAAACCTTGGCAACATGGCTGGCGGATTCGTAAACCACCGGCCCTTCGCCTGTCGCCGCGAGATAATAGTCGATGTGTGCCAAGGCTTTTTCGATGCGTTGATGGAAGCCTTGGCCGTAACTGACCGGATGGAATCCCATGACAAACGTGGTGGGATGCACAAGCGGCCTGCCAACCCAGTTGGCATTGAAAATATCAATCATCTCTGTACCGGTGACGTAATCCACCAAACTGCCATTGTCGGGAATTTCCAAAATGGGCAAAACTGGCTGGTTTGCCAGCGCAGGGTTTTCGGTATTCGGATAATAGGGCTGCGAAGTATCGTTAATAGGTCGCCAATGTTGGCGGTTCCATTTCCACAGCATGCTGTTGTCCTCATGCTGCGCTTCGTCAATTCGGGCCCAATTGTTGGCACTGCTGTCAACCACGAAACCATCTGTAACCAGAGCCTTGAGCGTTCCGGCATTGGCCGCCCAACTGCCAGTCCTGAACGCGGTCGGTTTCCCCAAGCCATGCGCGGTAAACAAGGCATCGGCGGCTTTTAATAATTGCAGATATTCCTGTTCACTGTAAGCGCTGCTCAAAACCGTGTAACCGGTGGGATCGCCCTTGTCATAGCTGTCGGATGGCTTAAAGCGGCAACGAACGCCAGGGACAGTGTTGACAAAATTGCAGAAGGGATGGATGTGCAGGCCTATTTCATCCTGATAATCGCGCGCTAAGCGCAACAGCCAATCGACCAGTTCCGCCCTGCGTGTAGGCGTAACGCTGGGATCGGTAAAGGTGTATGGCGCGAAAAAGTGCGTGAATTTTAGTACCGGATGTTCGACATGCAGTTTATCGTGCAAGCGTAAAATTGAATCAGCGCTATCGGCGGAATCCCAATCCGTGGTCATCAGGACATACAGCGGATGGCTGCGCTGAAACGGCAGTGTCGCAAACGGTGTTTGGCTGTCATTTGCGGTCAGGGACAGCGTATGTTCGCCAGGCGGTAATTGAGAAATATCCACCAGCGCGGCAAACCCTGCGCCAGTTGCCGTCAAAGCTTGGGTTGAACCCTTGTCGATACTGACCGCCAGTGACTCAACTTTGCCCAAGGTTTCCACTTGCACGTTCAGTTGATTATCCCCTGGCGTGATTGCATTGCCAATCAAAGTCCAGCCTTTGATACTGCCAATATGGAATAGTGCATTAGTGGACTTGTGAGCTGTGCTGTGCATTGTCCAGCTTAATAAGCTCCCCGCCGCACCCTGCACGTTATCGCTAATGCGGAGTTTCCAATCTCCTGCTACCTGAATGTTTTCGCAGTCAGAAACATGATAGGTTACATTGAGGTTATGGCGAGTGCCGCCAACGCGATTATGCAAAGTGACGAGGTGACCATTAGGACATTGCAATTGCACCAGCAAGTCGCCGATGCGGGGAGGGGCAATGTGGACGCTGACCTTGAGGTTATCAAGCAGCGCAAATTTATCGAAGCGGAGGGTCGAAATTATGCCTAACGCAAAATTGTCCGGTATTTTGGTACTGACACTAGAATTAGCTGCAAACGTACTGGCGCTAAGCAAGGCAGAGAATACAAGCAGGAGATAAGTTAAGCGCATAAATGTCTTCTTTTGCATGTTGTCGAGTCCTTAGTAGACCATATTGAATTATGGGCTTTTAATGCCAACCATGCCATCGCCAGCCTTAGCCACCCCTAAACCCGCCGTAAAAACGCGGAACCACCCTGATATAACCGTAAGGTTGATAACCATACCCGTAACCGCCATAGGGATAAGGCGCGTTGCCGTAATAAGCACCGGGGTAGGCAAAGGGCGGCGCATACGCGACACACCCATTCAGCATCCATAAAATCCCGCCAAGTGCGATTGCTACTGTTAAACGTTTCATCCGCTGAAAATCATGGAAACGGAGCGATAGCGAAGTGATGATTTTTAGTCCCCGATAGCTGCACAGGGCCGGGTGTTGAGCCGGAGCAACGCGTAGGTGAAATACAGAGGCTTACCGATAGGCA
>JABFRM010000223.1 GCA_013141155.1 Methylococcaceae bacterium
GTATTTTTATATCAGCACACTGTTCAGCCCAATTTGCGGCATTGCCCGCTTGGCTTTTCATGTTTACCCGACATTTAAGGCAATTTTAATGGCTTGATTTAATGCTGAAATTTTTAAGGCCGATAGCGACCCAACGTAATCGGTCAAGCTAGATTTTGGCAAGCTCACCAATTCATCACAATGAATGCTACTGGCGTGTTTTAATCCGTCATCAGCATCAATAAAAACTTGGGTAGAAAGGCCATGAAAGTTGCTATAAACAGGCGCACAAACCACCGTTGAAAACTGCGAATCAATCAAGACTTGACGACTGACCACCACAAACACCCGCGAACGTTTTGGGTCACGCGCTGAGGGATGCGCCACCCGATATAAATCGCCACGCTTCAACGCAGCACCTGATAATCCAACACATCTTCCGCTTCTTGATTGAGTTCCTCGGCGTAATGGTTAATCAACGCCAGTTCAGTATCCATTACTTGATGGGTGGCAAAAAAATAGCGCAAGGCTTCGGCTATCAGATTCGAGCGTTCGTCTTGCCGTGGCGCACGTCGAGTCAATTCAATAAAAATTTCATCGGGGAGAAAAATAGAGGCTTGGGTAGTCATATTGTTTACCTATATTATCAAGTTTGAAGGTTATGCGTTTCGCTTAGGGTGTCTTGCTGGCGGCGAAATTACCTTAGGGGTAAAGTATACCCAAAACCACGGTATCAGGAAAAATAACTTTTTTGAGCTTGTAGTTCAAAGTATTATGTAATGAAATCCAATAAAGCGGAATGGCAAATGCTTGGGTTCGCGTTATTCAGTCTAACGGAACTTGACACGTAGTCTAGGGGAATCCCCATGAAAATCCACCAATTCACCACCGATGAAGCCCTCTCCAGCCTGCACAGCCGCCACGATGGCTTGACGCAAGCAGAAGTCGCGAACCGCTTGCATGAATACGGTCTAAACCAAGTGGATGTGGTGCGGGCTGAATCCTTAGTCTTACGTTTCATCAAAGAATTCACCCACTTCTTCGCGCTGATCCTCTGGCTTGCCGCAGGTTTGGCGTTTTTCGCCGAAGCCCGGCAACCGGGCGGCGGTATGGACACTTTGGGCTATGCGGTGCTGGGGGTGATCCTCATCAACGGCCTGTTTTCATTCTGGCAACAGTACCGTGCCGAACACGCCATCAATGCCTTGCAGAAGTTGTTACCGCAACATGTCAAAATCATGCGCGACGGCAAGTTGGAGCAAATCTCGGTCGCGCAACTGGTGCCGGGCGACATTATCCTGCTGCAAGAAGGCGACAACGTACCCGCCGACTGCCGCCTGCTGGAAGCCTTTACCCTGCGTGTCAACAACGCCACGGTGACCGGTGAATCCTTACCGCAAGCCCGTGATGCCTTGCCATCCACCGAAGAAAACTTGGAACACAGCCGCAACACCTTGTTGGCTGGCACCTCGATAGTGTCCGGTGAGGGCAGGGCGGTGGTGTCCGCAACGGGGATGCACACCGAATTTGGCAAGATCGCGCACCTGACCCAAACCGCCGTTAAGGGCAACTCGCCTTTGCAAACCGAAATCATCCGCCTCAGCCGCATTATCGCCGTGCTGGCATTGGCTTTGGGTGTGGTGTTTTTCTTTATTGGACACAGCATGGGACTGTCGTTTTGGGATAATTTTATCTTTGCCATCGGCATTATTGTCGCCAATGTCCCCGAAGGCTTGCTGCCCACCGTGACCCTCGCCTTGGCAATGGCGACACAACGCATGGCGAAGCGGCAGGCGTTGATCCGGCATCTGCCCTCGGTGGAAACCTTGGGCGCGGTGACGGTGATCTGCACCGACAAGACCGGCACCTTGACCGAAAACCGCATGGCGGTCAGTAGCCTGTATCTGGGTGGCAAGCTTATGACGCCCACCGAGCTCCAACGCCAGCCAGCACTTGCCCAACAGCATCGGCGTTTTTTTGAAGATGCGCTGCTTTGCCATAACCTGAAAGAAACGATGCACCAAGGCCACTGGCAGGCCTTGGGCGACCCGATGGAAATCGCCTTGGTGCGCATGGCGAAAACATCAGCTACCCCAAAATCAACGAAGTCCCGTTCGACACTGACCGTAAGCGCCTGTCCACCCTCCACCAGACCCCGCACGGTGTGCTGTTGTATTGCAAAGGCGCATTGGAAATGCTATTGCCGCTATGTCAACAAGTACAAACCAGCACTGGCATCATCCCGCTGACCGCCGAACTCAAGCAAGCCTATCTGGACAGCCAAGAAGCGATGGCGGCTAAGGGCTTGCGGGTGCTGGCCTTTGCTTGGCGGGAACTGCGCGAAGGGCATAACAGCGGCGTACAGGAACAAGATTTGACCTTAAGCGGCCTAGTGGGGTTGGAAGACCCGTTTCGTCCTGAAGTGCCAGAAGCCATGCGCCTCTGCCGTGCGGCGGGCATTAAAGTGATCATGGTCACCGGCGACCACCCGCATACCGCCTTGGCGATTGGCCGCCAAATCGGGCAAATCCAATCCGAGCATCCGGTGGTGATTACCGGTGAGCAGTTGCGCAAATTGTCCGAAACGCAACTGCGGCTGGCGCTGGATGCCCCCGACATTATTTTTGCCCGCGTCGGGGCCGACCAGAAAATGCGTATCGTCGCAGCCTTGAAGAAGAAAAAACAGATAGTCGCGGTGACCGGCGATGGCGTCAATGATGCACCGGCGCTCAAGCTCGCCGACATTGGCATCGCGATGGGCATCGCCGGTACCGATGTCGCCAAAGAAGCGGCGGACATGATTTTGCTGGACGACAATTTTGCCAGCATCATTGCCGCGATTGAGGAAGGCCGAGCGGTGTACGCCAATATCCGCAAGTTCCTGACCTATATCCTCACCTCCAATATCCCCGAGATCATGCCTTACCTGGCCTTCGCGCTGCTGAAAATTCCCTTGCCGTTGACCATCATCCAAATCTTGGCGGTGGATTTGGGTACAGATATGTTGCCTGCTTTGGGGCTGGGCGTGGAAAAACCGGAAGCCAACAGCATGAACCAGCCGCCACGCTCACGGCAGGAACGTTTGCTGGATTGGCCTTTGTTGCTGCGCGCGTATCTGTTCTTAGGCGTGTTGGAGGCGATGGTGTCGATGGCGGCGTATTACTTCGTGCTGCATACCGGTGGCTGGCAGTGGGGTGAACAACTCGACAGCCATTCGCCCCTCTATCTGCAAGCCACCACCGCGTGTTTCAGTGCTATCATCATTACCCAGATAGTGAATGTGTTCCTGTGTAAAACGCCAGCCCGTAGCGTGTTTGGCGCGACCTTATGGGATAATCCGATTATTTTGTGGGGAATCGTGCTGGAAATCGTCTTGCTGGGACTGATTGATTACACGCCTTGGGGCAATGCTATCTTTGGTACGCAACCTTTAATGGCGGAGGTTTGGGTGTTTATCCTGCCTTTTTCTGTGGGGATGTTGGTGTTGGAAGAGTTGCGGAAGTGGGTGATTTGTAGGTTGGATTGAATGCAATAAAGCGTATGAAGCGGAAAATGTTAGGTGAAATGCTGTACAGCCTAACGCATAAGTATCTACACAAGTTTCTACAATTAAAATGCAATGAATTATACAACGTAACGCCGTCATTCCGGCATGGATGCCGGAATGACGGGTTTGGACACACTTGTGTATATACCTATGCCCTACCCCCAGCATTGCAGTCGAGGACGAATGGCTAATCCTGTATTGTTATGCTTAATTACTTATGGGCTGAAGCCCGGCTTTCGACCAATCCGCGTAACATCAGTTATTAAGAAAGTGTTTTTTGCGCTTGACAAACCCTAACTCAATAACGTAACTTAAACGAAAGTTCAAAAGCTGACCGGACAACCGGAAGCCAGTGCATCCTTCACAGGGTCACTGGCTTTTTTTTGGTCAAAATTTAACCTATCACCTCACAAGGCGTTTTATGTCGCACTGGTATTCAGACAACTCACAATCTATTGGCAATACCCCGTTGGTAAAACTCAACCGTATTGCAGATGATGCCCCCGCCACGATCCTTGCCAAAATCGAAGGGCGTAACCCTGCCTATTCGGTGAAATGCCGTATTGGTGCTGCGATGATTGCCGATGCCGAACGGCGTGGGGTATTGACTTCAGGCAAAGCGCTGGTTGAACCAACCAGCGGCAATACGGGTATTGCACTGGCATTTGTCGCTGCCGCCAAAGGGATTCCTTTAACCTTAATCATGCCAGATACCATGAGTTTGGAACGCCGAAAATTGCTCGCGGCTTATGGTGCAAAACTGGTATTGACGGAAGGTACGAAAGGCATGAAAGGCGCAATTGCCAAAGCAGAAGAAATCGCCGCCAGTGATCCAACGCGCTATGTGCTATTGCAGCAATTTGAAAATCCCGCTAATCCCGCGATTCATGAACAAACCACCGGACCTGAAATTTGGGACGATACCGATGGGCAAGTGGATATTGTAGTGTCCGGTGTGGGGACAGGTGGCACGATTACGGGCGTTTCGCGTTACATCAAACACACACAAGGTAAAGCAATTTTATCTATCGCAGTTGAACCCAGCGCCAGTCCGGTGTTAAGTCAATACCTCGCGGGTCTGCCATTGACTCCCGCGCCACATAAAATTCAAGGCATCGGCGCGGGGTTTGTGCCTAAAACCTTGGATTTGACATTGGTTGATAGCATCGAGCAAGTCGATAACGATGAGGCCATTGCTTATGCAAGACGGCTTGCGCGTGAAGAAGGCATCATTGCCGGTATTTCCTGCGGTGCGGCGGTTGCTGTAGCCGTACGCTTGGCTAAACGCGAAGCACATTTTGGTAAAACTATCGTGGTTATCTTGCCGGATTCCGGTGAACGTTATTTGAGTTCCACGTTATTCGATGGTGTCTTTGATGCAGGTGGCTTGGCGTTATGATTGAGCCGCTTAACCATCACTGGGAGATTGATGCACTGGTTGCACAACTGCGCGAACTGCGTGTGCAATCGTTGGAAAATCGGCAACGCCGCCATAATCCGCCTAAATTACCGTGCCGCCACGAATTACGCCGCATTTTGGCAGGCTTAAGTGCGGCATTATTCCCTAACCGTTTGGGACAGTCTGATCTCAATGAGGAAGGCATTGATTATTTTGTCGGGCATACCTTGGATAGTTTATTGCGCGAATTGTATAAACAAATTCGCCGTGAATTGCACTTTATTGCAGGTGAGGAAAGCCTTAACACAGCTACCCAACAGCAGGCCATTGAGATCACCCGCCAATTTGCTGCCACATTGCCAAAGCTTAGAACCTTGCTGGATAGCGATCTGCAAGCGGCTTACGAAGGTGATCCTGCCGCGCGAACGCCTGATGAAGTATTGGTGTGTTATCCGGGCATCACCGCGATTATCCATCACCGTTTGGCGCATGAACTGTACCAACGCGGCGTGCCTATGCTGGCGAGAATGATTGCGGAACTGGCGCATTCTGACACGGGTATTGATATTCACCCAGGCGCACAAATCGGACATAGCTTTTTTATTGACCACGGTACGGGGGTGGTGATTGGCGAAACGGCGGTAATTGGCAACCATGTACGGCTGTATCAAGCGGTGACGTTGGGTGCGAAACGTTTTTTGAAAGCCGAGGACGGCACTTTGCTTAAAGGCAATGCCAGACACCCGATTGTAGAAGATGAGGTCATCATTTACGCAGGGGCAACCATTTTAGGGCGCATCACCATTGGACGCGGTTCAACCATTGGTGGCAATGTTTGGTTGACGCACAGCGTGCCGCCCTATAGCCATATAGCACAAGCCAGCATCCGCAGCGAATTGTTCGATGGCGGTGCGGGTATTTAACCAACTGCTCAGCAGTAGTAACGGGCAAGTTTGTTTTTTTGCCCACCATTTTTAAACTCAAGAGGAAAATCCCATGACTGATATACATCAAGCCCATACTGCCTTAGGCGATGTCGCCGCGCGTACACTCTCGAATGCGACCAAAACGGTGCCCATGCTCTCCACCATCACCCCCAGATGGTTGGTGCATTTGCTGCAATGGGTACCTGTGGAAGCAGGCATTTACCGCGTCAACAAAGTCAGCAATGAAACCAGTGTTGCGGTGGATTGCTCCAGCTTAGATGAGAAAGTATTGCCGCAAACCTTTGTGGATTACGAGGAATGGGGACGTGAATACCGGTTGAATGCGGTGAATACCGTACTGGATATTCATACCCGCGTGACTGATTTATACAGCAGTCCTCATAACCAAACCCACGAACAATTACGTTTGACTATTGAAACCATTAAAGAGCGGCAAGAAAGTGAATTGATTAACAATGCTGAATACGGTTTGCTCAATAATGTTGCGGCATCTCAAAAAGTACAGCCCCGCAAAGGCGCACCAACGCCCGATGATCTGGATGAATTGATTACCAAAGTATGGAAAGAGCCGGCGTTTTTCTTAGCGCATCCGCGCGCCATCGCCGCTTTCGGTCGTGAAGCGACGCGCCGTGGCACACCGCCACCGACAGTCACCTTGTTTGGCTCGCAATTTATCACTTGGCGCGGTATTCCGTTAATCCCTACCGACAAACTGCTCATTAACAACGGCAAAACCAATATTTTGTTAATCCGTACCGGAGAAAGTCGTCAAGGAGTCGTGGGTTTATACCAACCTAATTTGACAGGTGAACTGAGTACAGGTTTGTCGGTGCGTTTTATGGGCATCAATCATCGGGCTATTGCCTCTTATTTGATCTCACTTTACAGTTCTTTAGCGATTTTGACTGATGATGCCGTGGGCGTATTAGAGAACGTTGACGTGGACAATTACTATGATTACCAATAACGATTTTCAAACCATCGCCCATACGGGATTGCCCGATGTGACCGATTTGACGCGCGTGCTGAATGACTTATTTCATGCGCTGCCGTGTGATGGTTCACGCATTGCAGAATTAACGCAATCGGCTATCACCGTATTACCAGACGAACAGCATCCACAGGCGGATTTTGATTTAGCCGCATTGACCGTGCCACCGCGGGGGGTGCTTACTCAAACAGGTATGCCAACCGAAAATAGCCAGTTTTATTTTCTTGATCATGCCCGTAACCGTCAAACTGCCGCGCCACTGCCGATATTAGACCCACTGCGGCGGGCTTTTGATGTGAATACTATTCGCCGCGACTTTCCGATTTTGCAAGAACGCATCAATGGCAAACAATTAGTTTGGTTTGATAATGCCGCCACCACACAAAAGCCGCAAGTGGTTATTGACCGCATCAGTCAATTTTACCAACAAGAAAATTCTAATATTCACCGCGCCGCGCATACCTTGGCGGCGCGTGCCACCGATGCTTATGAGCAAGCGCGCGAAACGGTGGCGCGCTTTATTCATGCGCCGTCACCAAACAATATTGTGTTTGTGCGCGGCACTACCGAAGCGATTAATTTGGTGGAGCAAAGCTGGGGACGGCAAAATATTGGGCAAGATGATGAGATTGTCATTAGCTGGCTGGAACATCACGCCAATATCGTGCCATGGCAACAATTGTGCGCTGAAACGGGGGCAAAATTACGAGTCGCACCCGTTGATGAGCAAGGACAGATTATTTTGTCTGACTATCAGCAATTGCTGAATAGCAAAACCAAGCTAGTCGCGTTTACGCAAGTTTCCAATGCCCTCGGCACGGTTACGCCAGCGCAAGCGATGATCGAAATGGCGCAACGGGTCGGCGCGAAAGTGTTATTGGACGGCGCACAATCGGTGTCGCACTTGCCCACCGATGTGCAGGCGCTGGGTGTCGATTGGTTTGTGTTTTCAGGGCATAAAATCTTTGCACCAACGGGTATTGGCGTGTTGTACGGCAAAGCGGATTTGCTGGAATCCATGCCGCCGTGGCAAGGTGGCGGCAATATGATTGAGGATGTCACTTTTGAAAATACTGTTTATCAACCTGCACCTGCTAAATTTGAAGCGGGTACGGGTAACATTGCCGATGCAGTCGGTTTAGGTGCAGCGCTGGAATATGTAGAAAAAATCGGTATTGCCAATATTGCCTGTTACGAGCATGAATTATTGCAATATGGCATTGAAGCGTTGTCACGCATTAACGGTTTACGTCTGATTGGCACAGCAGCGGAGAAAACCAGCGTGTTGTCATTTGTGCTGGATGGGCATAGCACGCATGAGGTGGGTTCGGCATTAAACCGAGCAGGCATTGCGGTGCGTTCAGGGCATCACTGCGCGCAACCGATATTGCGCCGTTTTGGGTTGGAAAGCACGGTACGACCTTCGTTGGCGTTTTATAACACGTATGAGGAGATTGATCGCTTGGTGGGTGCTATACGGCATATTAAGAGTAGTAGAGGTTTTTAAACTGAAATCAACCTTATTAATAGCCCTTTTGGGATTATAGTATCAAAAAGGGCTATTTTATTGATGGATCTGAGTAAAGTTTAATATTCTGGCCTGAAGTCAGGTTTATACCCTAAACAAATTTGCTATTATTATCAACCGCTACTGTGCTTAATGAAACCAATGTGCGTGGCGTATGCGCAAATTAACCTTGTCGCCTTTATGCAGTTGCAAACGCCTGAACTGGTCATTGGACATTTCTGCATAAACAGGTGCTGATTGCCCGGTTGTGCCATTGTTGACCAATTCAACACGAATCAGCGCACCCAAATGTTGCCAGTCTTTCAAGGTGACCCAGGTGTCACTATCGACTTTTGTTTTCTCAATGACAATATCATGGGGGCGAACATGGGCAATTTTTCCTTGCACTTGTGCCATTGATAAACCGGCGGTTTGTAGCCAAGCATTGCCTTCGCCGTCCAGATCAAAAATATTGGTTTGTCCGATAAAGTTTGAGACAAACGCATTCGCCGGATGATCATAAATGTCACTGGGTGCGCCTTGTTGTTCGATGCGCCCATGATTAAGCACCACCACCTGGCTGGCGACTTCCATTGCTTCTTCCTGGTCATGGGTGACAAAAATACTGGTGACATTCAGGTTATGATGCAAATTACGCAACCATTGGCGTAAGTCTTTACGTACACTGGCATCCAATGCCCCAAATGGTTCATCTAATAATAATACCGATGGCTCTACGGCTAAAGCACGCGCCAGGGCAATACGCTGGCGCTGACCGCCGGAGAGTTGGTCGGGGAAACGATCATGCAGCCAATCCAGTTGTACCAGTTCCAATAAAGCATGTACTTTTTGCCTGATAATGGCTTCACTGGGCCGCGTTTTGTGGTTTTTAACCCGCAGACCAAAGGCGACATTTTCAAACACCGTCATGTGTCGGAACAGGGCGTAGTGTTGGAACACAAAGCCGATGCCCCGATGGCTGACGTGTTGTTCGGTTTTATCTTCGCCGCTGAGCGAAATACGTCCTGCATCGGCTTTTTCAAGCCCGGCAATGATGCGTAACAGGGTGGTTTTTCCGCAACCGGAAGGGCCTAATAAGGCGACCAGTTCCCCTTCGGGGATATCTAGGTTGATATGCTCCAAGGCTGAAAATTGCCCGAATTTTTTACTGATATTGGAGAGTGAAATGCTCATAATTACGGCCTTTTCTATGAAATGGTTAAGTTGGGTTTGGGCTATTTGCTTAAGAGAGTCAGATTACACATGTCTTAAAGAAACACGTCATTCCGGCATGGATGCCGGAATCCAGTCACATGGATGTGAATCTATGCACTGGTATCGAGCCTAAATCAAGCCATAGCGATATTGGTAGTTACCATCCTTGGCACTAGATTCCGGCATCCATGCCGGAATGACGGTCATTTATATATTTGTGTATAGGATAAGCGCTGTAACATGGAGACAATAGCGGTATGTCAATAGTGACCTCATCCCTAAGTTCGATGTTGTTTCCATTCTAGCGCGGTTTTTAAAACCAAGGTCACAATGGCTAACCCTGCCAGTATCGACGCACCCGCGAACGCCCCGACCACATCGTAGTCGTTATAGCTGACTTCTACGTGCAACGGCAGGGTATTGGTCAAGCCGCGAATATGCCCTGACACCACGGAAACCGCACCAAACTCTCCCATTGCCCGGGCATTGCACAGCAATACGCCATAGAGTAAGCCCCACTTAATATTGGGCAAAGTCACTAGCCAGAAGGTTTTCCAGCCGCTTGCGCCCAGTGACAGCGCGGCTTCTTCCTCTTCGCTGCCCATTTCTTGCATTAACGGAATTAATTGGCGTGCCACAAACGGAAAGGTCACAAATAAGGTCGCGAGCATAATGCCAGGGATCGCAAAAATGATTTTTACACCCTGATCTGACAACCATTCGCCAAACCAGCCTTGTGCGCCAAATAATAAGACAAAAACTAAGCCTGAAATGATTGGCGATACCGAAAAAGGCAAGTCGATTAGGGTGGTTAACACGCTTTTACCCAAAAACTCAAAGCGGGTGATCGCCCAGGCTGCCGCGACACCAAACACGGTATTTAAAGGGACGGTGACCAATGCGGTTATTAAGGTCAATTGTATGGCTGATACGGTATCGGCTTGCGTTAACGCTGTCCAATAGGCGGTCAAGCCTTTTGAAAAGGCTTGAAACAGCACCAAGCCTAATGGCAGGCATAAAAATAGCAGGATAAAACCGATGGCTATGGCTATTAAGCTGCCTTTAACCCAGACTGGATCGTGCAAGGTATTTGGGTGGATTGGTTCTCTTAGAGCCATGTTTGGTTGTGCAATCGTATTCATATCTAAATATCCTTAAAGTTGCCCTGAACGCTTACGTACCCATAGTTGCAATAAATTAATTAATAACAACAGCAAAAAAGAAATGATTAGCATGGTCAAGGCGATGGCGGTTGCGCCTTCCATATCGTATTGTTCCAGCTTAGTCACGATTAACAGCGGTATCACTTCGGATATATAGGGCAGGTTGCCCGCGATAAAAATAACCGAACCATATTCCCCAACCCCGCGTGCAAATGCCAGGGCAAACCCTGTCAACAGTGCCGGAAAAATATTGGGGAAGATGATCTTTGTAAACACTTGCAATCTTGTCGCCCCTAAGCTGGATGCGGCTTCTTCCATACTGGCATCAAACTCCAGTAACACCGGTTCTACGGTACGCACCACAAACGGAATGCTGATAAAAATTAACGCAACCACGATTCCTAAAGGTTTAAAGGCAATTTGCACGCCAAAGGTATCTAGCAATAATTTACCCAGAAAACCGCTGGGTTGAAAAATAGTTGCCAAGACAATTCCCGCTACCGCAGTTGGTAGCGCAAACGGTAAGTCGATTAAAGCGTGCAGAAAGCGTTTGCCGAAAAAAGCATAGCGAACTAATACCCAGGCCACGATAAAGCCAAAAAAACTGGCAATCGCCGCTGCTATTAATGCGGTGCTAAAGCTGACCCGAAAAGAGGCTAATACCCGTTTGTGGGCAATAATGGCGACATAATCGTCCCAGGTCAGTTGCAAGCTTTTGAAGACCAATGTACTCAGGGGGATTAACACCACCAGGCTTAAATAAAGCACGGTGAAGCCAAGTGTCGGTCGAAAGCCGGGCATAATATTACTTTGTGACATTGGGTTACCTAATGTTGAGTCGTGTTTGTTTATCCCACCCTTTGAAAAAGGGGGGCTGAATGATTGCCTTGTAAATAACCATTGCCGAAGGGGTGTTCATAATGCAAGCCTTGTACTAAATCAATGCCGATTACGCGTGCCAAAGTTGCTGAAGCTTCCTGGTCAATCTGTTGCAAGATGCTTTGTCCGCCGATTTCCGCGACCATGCTTTTAAAATATTGCAGATTTTTTAGGGCAAAATCGTACGGATGTTTATCCAAATCGGGTGCCGACACGCAGACATAATCAGGGGCAATGTTTTTGATTAACGCCACGGTTTGATCCTTACGCCCCACACGACCCACTTTTAGCGCCAGGCGGTAGCCATGTTGCCGATAATTGTTTAGACCCTTGATAAATTCTGCATGATAACGGTTATAGCCGCTGTTGATCGTTAAGGTAATCACCACATTGTTGGTCTCCAAACCACAGCGTAAAATGACTTCTTCAAAATAAGCACCATGATCTTGCTTAATGCCTAGAATATGGCGAGGATCAACATCCAGAAACAATAAAGGTTGTAAATGCGATAAGGTCAAATAATTCAACATGTGTACGGTACGGGACAGGCGATCAAAATTAATAATTGATTCAAACTCATTTGGCTGACAAGCTGAATTAGCCAATAAGGTGTCTATTTCATTGCTATACAGATGCTGTGTCGCTTGCGTGGTAACCGAAGTTTCCGCTGTATGCCCCACAATGCTGGCAGGCTTCAATGCTAAGCGAAGGGGCGTGAAGGTGCTTTTAATCCGAATAGTGCCAAAAAGACCGGTCACTAAGCCATTTTCCAAAGAAAAAGGCCGAACACTGGCATGATGCTGCCGTTCTAGTCGGTCATTAAAATATTCTACTAATTGTTGTAATGGCATACATTTATTCCTCTAACCAAGGTTATTTAAATAAAGGTGCTGATGTTCAGCAAAAAAAAGAAAGGCGGATTAATTGAATCCGCCTCAAAAACATCCTTGTTGCTCAGGGAGGAAGCGCACTGCTTTAAATCATTTCCTGATTAGCCAAATGCTTCAGTAAGCCCCGTCATACTGGCAGGGATGCCAGTATCCAGTCATAGGGATGTGAATGTATGACTTGGCATGGTGCCTAAATCGAGCGGCAGGGCACACTTAAGTTACCATCCATGGCGTTGGATTCTGGCATCCCTGCCGGAATGACGAACTTTTTGGCGTTGGCTGAAGCATCCGGCTAATCAGGAATCATTTAGCTTTCGTGTCGTTTTAGCGCCCAGTTACTTTCCAGCACTATAGATTTCATCAAATACCCCATCATCTGCGAAATGTTTCTTCTGTACCGTATTCCAGCCACCGAATTGATCCACTTTTATTAATTCAAGTGTTGGGAATTGTTTAGCGAATTGCGCGGCAACCTCAGGATCGGACGGGCGATAGAAGTTTTTGGCGGCAATGATTTGTCCTTGCTTGCTATATAAATATTTTAGATATTCAGTGGCTACTGCCGTGGTGCCATGTTTACGTGCGACATCCTCGACAACCGCAACTGGGGGTTCTGCCAAAATACTTAAAGAGGGCACTACAATTTGATACTTATCCGCGCCAAACTCACGTAACACTAAATTGGCTTCGTTCTCCCAAGTAATCAGCACGTCGCCAATTTCCCGTTCAACAAAGCTGGTCGTTGATCCCCGCGCCCCGGTATCCAATACCGAGGCGTTTTTGAATAATTTACTGACAAATTCCTTGGCTTTCGCTTCGTCATTGGCATTATGTTTTAGCGCATAACCCCAAGCCGCTAAATAATTCCAACGCGCACCGCCCGAGGTTTTGGGGTTTGGCGTAACGATGCTAACGCCGGGTTTAACTAAATCGTTCCAGTCTTTTATGCTTAACGGATTGCCTTTACGCACGATAAACACAATGGTTGAGGTATAGGGCGAACTATTGTTAGGCAATAAACTTTGCCAATTTTCTGGGATTAATTTGCGTTTTTGGTAAAGCTGGTCAATGTCATACGCCACGGCTAAGGTAACGACATCGGCTTCCAAACCTTCCAAGACCGCCCGCGCCTGTTTGCCACCACCGCCATGCGATTGATTAATAGTGACGGTGTCACCGGTTTTTGCTCGCCAATATAAAGCGAACGCGGGATTGTATTCCTTGTACAGCTCACGGGTGGGGTCATAGGAAACATTGAGTAAGTTAATATCGGCTGCCGGGCTATTGCTAGTGGCTAGCAGCGATAACACTGCCGCCGCGATAATTTGGGTGAATGAAGGGTTCATGGTTAATGCTCCTGGTTTAAGTGATTAAAACGATAATTGAAAACGTGTCGCGAAAACATGTTCAGTCGGGCGATCAGCACCATTGGCGGCACCGCCCTTAAACCCGACTTGTTCATAATCCGCACGAATCAGGGCGTAACTGTTTAAGTACCAATTTGCGCCCAGTGTCCATGCTGTCGCTTGGGTGGCCGATTTGTTCGGATCCAGTATTTTGAAGGTGTCGTTATCCACATCCAATTCACTCCAACGCGCCGCCAATTGCAAGGCGCCCCAATGGCCTTCCAGCGGATTAAAATTACGGATCGGTTTAATTGCCCCAAAGGTGTTGTCTTCACCGGTGACCACATAAGAGAGCAAAAATTGCCAGGCCGAGTTGTCTTGTTTAACCTCCAGCGTTTTACCGTCTTTTACACTGGTGAGATGTTGCGATGACAGTACATATTCCGCCATCGCGCCAAACGGTCCTGCATACCAATAGGCTTGTGGATAAATGCGATAGCTGTTGCCATCGGCTACGGGTGCGGCATAGCCGGTATTGGTGTTGGTATAGTTAAGGTAGGTGCTGCGGCCTAACGGCGTTGCTTGGTTTTTCAGTGCCAGTTTATTCGGATCGCTGAAAGACCCCGCGATACCAAGCCCCAAACCTTCCAGCCAAGTGTATCCAGTGTGTTGAAACGGATGGGCAAATAATCGCCCGACAAATTCTTTATCATCATTAAGGTCGGGGGCATTGTAGTTGTCGCTACCGTCATCACCCGCACCATTAAACACACCAATCTGATAGGTAAAGGTATTTTTTGAATCAATCGGCCCTGCCACCCCTTCAGGGCTGTAGCCCGGTTTTGCAAACGCCCCGTGTAATTGCACACCGACATCCCGGTTGCTGGCTAAATAGGTTGGAAAAGCCCGTTCCAGAAAAGTGCCATCAGAGTCACCTTGCAAACGCTCCAAACTGAGCGCCGGTTTAAACTTACCGACCAATAAGCTGGCGGCAGGGTGGTAGGCGTAATCAATATAAGCGTCCGGTAGGATATTGCCACTCGCTGCAAAATCGGGCATGATTTTATAGTAGAGGTCTTTGAACACATAACCCTCCAACCAGATGCGGGCTTGTTTGAGTTCAAAACGGTCGGTGCTTAAATGATTGTCATCTTCTGCAAAGAACCGAGCATCGCTCTGCACCGCACCGCGTATGCGCAGTTGGTGTTTTTTGTCTGCCGAAGTGATTCTAAAACCATTGTCACCAACATCAAACACCGGTAATTTTTTTAAACTGCCGGTGGTGACTTCATCCTGCACTTCCAGCTTGCGTTCCAAGGTATTCACCTTGCGCGACAGTTTTTCAACTACGGGATCGCTGGGCTTGGTTGACGGTTCAGCTTGAGCTGTGGCGTGATCCAGTTTTTCTAAACGGCTTTCCAGCTCGCGGATGCGGTTTTCCAGCGTTTGTATGCTATTGGGCTTACGGGCGGCGTTGACATCGGCAGCAGCGCCGATGACCATAAAATGAATGGCACTGACCAAAGCCGTACGGCGAAAGTTTTTCATATTTTTATCCTAAATATGCCTCACTTCCGGTGATCCGGTCAGTTGTTAGCCACTTGTGTCGGGTTATTCGCCGTTGGTTACGGTAGAAATGATGATTAATGGTGTGAAGGTGTCCCGCTTGAGTACTTATTTGTTATCAAAGCGTAACTTTTCCTTACGTTCAATTTGTACTACCTTGTTTTCATGGATAATGATTTCAACAGAACCAAAATGAATTTCCCGCAGAATATTGATAATTTCATTGGCGATGTTTGCAGTGCGTTGTTCATCGTTAAGTTTTTGTGTGTTGGGTGTCATAACCGCTCCTAACTTAAATTATCAGACCGATTGGCATTAACCGGATTGTTTTAAGTGCTGTGTGTTTGCATTGGGTTTTACTATAACAGCTAGGCCATTAATGTTTTAATAATATGATAAGCTATACTTATTCTATTTTAAGATATAGAAGGCGATTTAACCAAAAATCATGAACCTATATAAGCCGCACATTGGGATTTTTTGAAGAAATACGATGATTGATTTTTATTAATTACTGATGTTACGCAGATTGGAAGTCGGGTTTTAACCCGACATATTACCTTGACCATGCGGTGCGTAAAGATAAAGACGTGCAAAGAATGGCGCGATATTGTGGAAAATCCGCTGCGGGCAAGCGTGCTTAAACGGGTTGGCGATTATTTCTTATGGGATGCCGTTTGGCTGGGCGAGTTATTGCCCGACTTCCGACCAATCCGCGTAACATCCGTTAATTATAAAGATGCTTCAGTAACAACGTCATTCCAGCAATCCCTGCCGGAATGACGATATTTTGGCTTAGCTGGAACATCTTTATAGTCAGGTAATTTTTTAGTGATATTTTGAAACATTTGGATACCAACTTGGTTTGGCATGTTACCAGTAGAGAGGATATGTTTTACAGTGTTTACCTGTTGTCTTGATGTTATTTCATGGATTGCATAAACCACCACCACAGTATAATAATAAATGGAATTAACATTATAAATCTCAATACCCACCGCTTTATCGCACTCATATTAGTATTATATTGATAAGCAGCGGGCGCAAGGGTCAATGTTAATATAAACATAACTAAAATTATATATAACGTCATGTAATCTTTATGTAAAATCACTATATCGCTTATATTTCCTATACTACTAAGTAGCAATAGTAGGTAGGCAAATATTAACGCTGCAAGCCACCAAAATAGTTTATAGAACTTGTACGTTTTTGGGTTTTGAAAATATTTTGCCATATTGAGAGGAATAGTAACTACCGCACTAAACAAGATTGCATAAACTATGATTACAGCGGCTTTTTGTGGCGTTCCTGTAATGAGCGCCATTCTTTCCCAAGAACCACCGTCCGTATACAATCTACACGCTGACAAGCTTACGCTATACAGTATTAAGCTGCACCTAGGTATTTTTTGAAGAAATAAGACGGCTAATTTTTTAGTGATATTTTGAAAAATTAGGATACCTCACCAGCTTGATTTATTGTATTACAACGCAATAAATCCCAGCTTAACTTTATGAATTTACCGTGTAAACCCAATATGAGATATAAATAAATGGCAGTAATATTATCAATATCAATGCCCACTTCGTTATTACACCCTTATTAGTATTATATTGGTAAGCAGCAGGTGTAAGGGTGGGTATTAAAATAAGCATAACTACAATAAAATAGTGCATTATGGATTCACTGATATAACCCCGGCTAAAGTTCATCGCTACATTATTAAGCAGTAGCAATAAATAGGCAAATATTAACGATGCCAGCCACCAAAATAGTTTATAAAGCTTGTATGTTTTTGGATTTTGAAAACATTTTGCCATATTGAGAGGAATGGTAAGTACCGCACTAAACAAAATTGCATACACTATGATTGCAGCGACTTTTCTTGGCTTTCCTGTGATGAGGTCAAATAGATGTAGACTACCACCTGGACCGTGAGTATAAAGACTACAAGCCGTCAGACTAACGCTACACAGTATTAAGCTGCACATCGGGATTTTTTGAAGAAATAAGGCGGTTAATTTATTATAGGGGCATTGAAGCATTTAGACTCCTCTCCAGTTAAGTTTGGCGTGTTACTTACCAGCAAATAGGTGTTATAGCGTTTACCCGCCAGAGTGACGTTATTTTATGAATTCACCAGATACAAATCCTAATAAGATATAAATAAATAATATCAATGCTATAGAACTCAACGCCCACCGATTTATCATACTCATTTTAGCTTTATTTTGATAAGCAGCGGGTGCAAGGGTTGGTATTAAGATAATCATAACCAAAATTAAAAGCCATAATATGTAAGCATCATATTGACCTGAATGCGGATCCACATTGAGAAGCAGTAAAGATAGATTGCCAAATATTAACGATACACCCCACCAAAATAATTTATAGAACTTGTAGGTTCGTGGGTTTTCAAAATATTTTGCAAAATACAGGGGAATGGTAACAAGAACACCTAACAAGATTGCATAAACTACGATTACAGCGGCTTTTCGTGGAGTTCCTGAAATAAGATCACCCATAAACCCAGAGGGGCCGTGTCTATAGAGGTCACAAGCCGACAGGCTAACGCTACACAGTATTAAGCCGCACCTAGGTATTTTTTCAAAAAATATGGCGGTTAATTTTTTAGTGATATTTTGAAACATTTGGATACCTCACTGATTATTACCAATATGGATCAATGGGGGCTACTGCTCGACAGCAGTTATCGTTAAAAACTGTAGCCGAACAGCAGAAGTTAGAAGCGCAGTCCCGTTAAGTATCGGAAATGCGCATGAGTGTTGCCGTTTATTATCAATTTCGTTCCGGGTGATCTTTAAAATACGTTAATGAAAATTTATCATCGCTATCCTGCGTTAAGGTGGCTTCAAGTAATGCAGAGATATGGATCAAGTAATCGTCACCTTTTTGCATAAATTTCACCAAGGGTAAGGTTACGATTGAATTGGCAAAGGTTGACACTACACTGGATTGACTCTCAGGAAAAGCATCGTTTATCGGAAACGCAGAGATTACTTCTAGTCTGCCGCCATTAATGAATTGCAGTCTTGCTCTCCAAGGTTCGCCTTGGAACATAAGCCGTGGAATTTCTAAGATACCCAATTTGGCATCGAAAGAAGGTATTCGCCCGTAATAGGCTTTAACCGCCAGCTCATCGGTTTTGCTTAAACGTTTGTCCCCCCAATAGTTATCTCTACAGTAGTTCATAATGGAATCGGGATCATAGTCAGTAAAATAGGTGTTGCCCATGACATTTTGGGCGGGTGTATTATCAGTTTTACAAGGCGTCTTAATGCCATCATCTGTTCTATTCTGCTCATGGGATAAGCCTAAAACATGACCAAATTCATGTACGACCGTAAACCGGATACATTCATCAATATCCTTTTTGTTAAACGTACACCTTAATCGTGCAGAAGTCGATGCCCAAAGGTAATTGGTAGGGCGAGTTTCTGTTAATAAATTAAAATCCAATGTCACGCCGCGTCTATGCGTTTCGGGATGGATATTAAGCACTTCTTTACCTAAGCCGTGGGCACTTGGCGAGTCTTCCCAAGTGCTATCCAGGCTAATCCTCACCCCCGGGAAATCGCCATCAGGACACCAATCCCAACCCGTAAAACGAACCAATGAAACCCTTTCCCAGGATTGCTCAAGCGCTGTTCTTGTTAGCATTCTGTTATAGTCAGTGTTTTTGAGTTCGGGATTCGTTTGCTTTTCCCAGCAAACCGGAATATCCATGTCCTGCCAGATGGTTGAGTCTTTAAAAAAAGCTTTTGGCTGGATGTTTTTAGCCTGTGTGTAAGACGGGCTACTGTCCGCTTCAGCGGCAATGGGGATTAAAAAAAGCAGGGTTATGCAATAAAGGGG
>JABFRM010000184.1 GCA_013141155.1 Methylococcaceae bacterium
CGCCACAGCAAGGGAAAACCCCCATGCGTTACACGAGCTGCTGGCGGCAGATCCTTCATTTGGCAATAATAAATTATTGCTTGTTTGCGATCAGTTTGAAGACATTTTTCGTTACCCCAGCATCGAAACTGCGGAATTTATCAAGCTGCTGATCGCCAGCAGCAAACCTTATGCCTTAGCGTCTGGCGAGCTATCAAACGCTATTTACGTGGTATTGACACTGCGCGCAGATTTTTTAGATGACTATGAATTATTTTCATCTCTGGCTGAGGAAGTGAATAAAAGCACTTATGAGTTACCTGGCTTAAATCGCGAACAATTACACAGTGCAATCGAAAAGCCCGCATTATTGTTTGATGGCACCGTCGAACCAGAGTTGATTGTGCAATTATTGGATGACGCTGATCAATATCAAGTGCAATTACCTTTATTACAACACGCGTTGCTTAGCTTATGGGTTAAATCTGTTGATAAAAAACTCACCATATTTGATTATTTTGCATTGGGCGGTTTAAATCATATTTTATCCAATCATGCCGATCAACTTTACGAAGCATTACCCAAAGCACAGCAAAGCATCGCGAAGGCGCTGTTTAAAAGCCTCATCGTCACCGGCAACAAACAACGCACAGTTGCACTTCGGCTGAAACTCTCTGAAGTAGCGGCTTTTGCGAACGTAAGTTGGCAAGAAGTTGCTACGGTAGTTGACGTTTTTCGCCAAGAAGGCCAAGGATTTTTATTACCTGCAGCGCCCGTGGCTTTATCGCCGGATACGCTGTTAGATATTGCTTACTATCATTCTATTCAACAATGGTCACGTTTAAATGAATGGAGTTTTGAGGAAACCAAAGCAGCCGAACATTATGCCCTGTTAGTTGATAATATGCGCAACAATCAAAATCACTCGGCAGGATTATTGCGTTCACCAGAACTGGAAGTGCTTTGGCAATGGTACGAAGAAACCAAACCAACAGCCAGTTGGGCAAAACGCTACGGCGGTGATTTCAATAGTGCTATTGATTTTTTACAAAAAAGTAAAAACACCGCGCTATTTAAGAAAAGGGCATTATTCGCGGGCGCAGGCATTGCACTCGCCAGCATCGGATTATTGATGTTTAATACGCTGTCAAAAACTGACGTCACACCCGCTTTAACTGTTCAAGTTGCTGCCAACAGCACCCCACCCTCGGTTTTACCACCACCACTTAGTAAAATTAAATCCCCAGTAACTGCCGCCAAAATACCTGTATCAGCGACGCCAGAAACTCCGCTATTAAAAGCTGACGCCCCCCTTAAAACCGCCAGTATATCAGCGGCTTTAAGCGCTAAAGAAGCCTCACAACCGCTAGCTTCGCAGCCAACAGTAAACAAAAAAACGCTGTCCGCTTTAAACAAACGTTTTCCGAATAAAATGCAATTATTGCAGGAATATAAAAAATTAAACCTTACCGATGCGGAACACTGGCATAAATTAGGCGATCAATTAACACGGCAAGCTGGACTTGCCCGCAACCATCAAACCCATCAAGCTATTAACGATGCAGCCATTGAAGCGTATCAAAAATCAGTTGACCTGAATGCCGACGATTATAAAGCCTGGTTTAACTTAGGCGATATTTATAGAGTCAGAACCGAAGCCGTCGCCGATGCCGCCTTTAAAGAAAGTAACCGTGATAAAGCGATTACCGCCTATAGCAAAGTAGCCAATCTTTACCCAAGTAGTGATTGGGCGTTCTACTATCTGGGCGCGCTTTATCAGCAACAGAAAAAATTTGATAGCGCGATTGAAAACTATAAAAAACAACTGGCTAATACGCCTAAACATAAATTCGCTTGGCACTATTTAGCTAGCGCCTATCAAAAACAAAATAAATTTAAAGCCGCTATTGCAGCCTACCAGGAAGATCTTAAAATCAATCCGAATAATGCGGATGCTAAAAAGCAACTTAACTTTTTATTAACCCATTAAATGCGGCCATTTGATTTTTTGATCATTATTAGCACACCCACTATATATTTTTTTCCTGATAATCTTTAATGATAAATTCACTGCCATTACCATCAATAGATTCGCAAGCGGCTTACACCCCTGAGGATTCATGCTAAATTTTAAAAACATCTCTTTACGGCGCGGGGTGCGGATACTGTTTTCGGAAGCCGCTTTCATTATTCATAAAGGTCAGAAAGTTGGCGTTACTGGCGCTAACGGCACCGGTAAATCCAGCTTATTCGCCATGATTCGTGGACAACTGCACGCGGATGAAGGTGATTTTTCGATGCCGCCGAATTTGTGTTGCGCCCATGTAGCGCAGGAAACGCCTGCTGTTGCCAGTAGTGCCTTGGATTATGTTCTGGATGGTGATCAAGAATTACGCAAACTGCAAGCGCAATTATTACAGGCTGAACAGGCCAATGATGGCCTAAAACAAGCGGAATTACATGCGGCCTTAGATCATATTGGTGGCTACACAGCAGAGGCACGCGCCGCACGGCTGATGAACGGCTTAGGCTTTAACACGGCACAAGAGCAACATCCGGTCAGTGCTTTTTCAGGCGGCTGGCGGATGCGCTTAAATCTGGCGCAAGCCTTAATGTGCCGCTCCGATGTGTT
Organism: Methylococcaceae bacterium; assembly: GCA_013141155.1. Taxonomy (GTDB): domain Bacteria; phylum Pseudomonadota; class Gammaproteobacteria; order Methylococcales; family Methylomonadaceae; genus SXIZ01. The sequence goes on from JABFRM010000184.1 coordinate 2,612, forward strand.
GTTGCTGGATGAACCGACTAATCATTTAGATTTGGATGCGGTGATTTGGTTACAAGATTGGCTGTGCAAATATCCCGGCACCTTATTGCTGATTTCGCATGACCGCGATTTTTTGGACACCATTTGCAGCCATATCGTACATATCGAGCAAGGCAAAGCGGACATTTACACCGGTAATTATTCGGCCTTTGAACGAATGCGCGCCGAAAAGCTGTCACAACAACAATCAGCCTTTGAAAAGCAGCAACGTGAAGTCGTGCATATCCAGAGTTTCATTAATCGCTTTAAAGCGCAGGCTACGAAAGCCAGACAAGCGCAAAGCCGGATTAAAGCGCTGGAGCGTATGGAGTTAATTTCGCTGGCGCATGTGGATTCACCGTTTAATTTTAGTTTCCCCCCGCCACTGAAAATGCCCAACCCCTTGCTCATTTTAGAGAAAGCCGATATTGGCTATGCGGATAACGTCATTATTAAACAAGCAAGTCTTACGATTGCAGCCGGCGCACGCATTGGTTTATTGGGGCCAAATGGTGCGGGGAAATCGAGTTTGATTAAAGTGTTGGCGGGCGATATGCAGCCGCTGACTGGCTCCATGTTAGGGGCAGATGCTTTAAAAATAGGCTATTTTGCGCAGCATCAACTGGAACAATTACGTTTAGATGAATCACCGCTGTGGCATTTACAAAAAATTGATCCACAAGCAACCGAAAAAGACTTACGCAATTTTTTAGGTGGTTTTGATTTTCAAGGCGATAAAGTCAAAGAAGCCGTTAAACCTTTTTCTGGTGGTGAAAAGGCGCGTTTGGTTTTAGCCTTACTGGTCTATCAAAACCCCAATTTATTGTTATTGGATGAACCGACTAACCATCTTGATTTAGACATGCGTCATGCTTTAAATGTCGCCTTACAAGACTTCCAAGGTGCGTTGGTAGTGGTGTCGCATGACCGGCATTTGTTGCGTACCGTTACAGATCAGTTTTTATTGGTGGGTAATGGCAAAATACAGCCGTTTGATGGTGATTTGGAAGATTACCGTGCATTAATGACTGAGCAACGTAATCAAGCGATTACCGAAGATCCAGCAGCATATTCAGATGCCCTAGATACCAGCGTATCCCGTAAAGATCAACGTAAACAGGAAGCAGAGCGCCGCCAACGTCTAAAACCCTGGCTGGATGCTGTCAAAAAAGCCGAGCTACAAGTTGAAAAAAATCATAAGCTTCAACAGCAACTAGAACAGCAA
>JABFRM010000219.1 GCA_013141155.1 Methylococcaceae bacterium
CCGATGAAGTGTCCCTCAAATATCCGCAGAAATCAATAAGACTTGCGTTTGTAGACTGTACGTTAAATGCCAAGCCAAGTGATAGCATAACGTTTAATCGTGTTATTTTCATGTTTGTTCTCCAGTTTTTAATTTGAATAGTTTATTAGCAATTGGTGACTATCATTAAAGCAAACGAGATGGGTGGCGCAATGCACTAAAATCGAAATAAGCTTATAGCACAAACCTATCCTAACATATAAAATAGGTTTTTTATGCAGTATGTTCAGGTCGAGTCACCCAAGGGAACTTCTCCCCAAGTACTCACCGATCCGTACGTGAATTTCTCGATTCATAAGGCCCCATTATTACAAAAACGAAGTGGATCACACTGTCCAGACAATTTTTTATTATATTTCCAACCTAAGGCCTGCCCATGCTCACAGAACTGCCCGTCACCGCCATTGCCCACGCCATTCAACTTGCAGTAGCGCCGGTGTTTTTGCTGACCGGCGTTGCCGGTATCTTATCGGTGCTGACCAGCCGTCTAGCGCGCATCATTGATCGGTCGCGCTTTTTGCAGGGCCAATTATTACCGGCTGATGAAACCGAACAAACCATTCGGATTGAACTAAAGTCCCTAAGACAACGTGCGAGCCTTATCCATTGGGCAATCGGCCTATGCACGACCTGTTTGTTGCTGATCTGTGCAGTCGTTGCAGTATTGTTTTTAGGCTCATTTGTCACCCACGACATAACAGTAGTGATAGCACCTTTATTTGTTGCCGCCATGCTATGCTTGACGGTGGCGCTGCTCAATTTCATTGGTGAGATTTATCTGGCGACCGCGCATGTCCGTGGTGGTCTTTAATTTTAAAATGTGGAATCAACCCATGAATCTTAACCTCATCCGTTTTATTCAAGAAGATTTATGGCAGTTACACGAGGGAACACTGCCGCCCTTTAAGACCACGCTCATTAAGTCGCTCAAAATAGCCTACTTATCGGCACAAGGTTTCTCCCGCGATCTTTGTCAGCTCAGAGCTTCGGCCTTAACGCTGTACAGCTTATTGTCGATAGTGCCGGTCATCGCCATGCTATTTGGCATTGCCAAAGGTTTTGGTTTTGAAAAAATGTTGGAACAACGTTTAATCGAGCAAGCGCCGGAACAAAATACACTGGTATTGCAGCTCATCAGTTTTGCCCAAAAACTGTTGGACAGCACAAAAGGTGAAGTGGTTGCAGGGATTGGGCTGATTGTGCTGTTCTGGACGATTATCAGTGTCATTGGCAATATCGAAGAGTCGTTTAACTTCATCTGGAAGATCCCCAAAGGGCGCTCAATGAGCCGCAAATTCAGCGATTATTTGTCGCTCATGTTATTGGCACCGGTGGTATTGATAGCCTCGAGCAGCATTACGGTATTGCTGAAAACGGAAATTACCTGGCTGATCACCGTCATCGAATTACCGGCATTGGGTAGCTGGCTGGTCATTAAAGCGCTAAGTTTGTCGCCTTTGATACTCATGATAGCGTTATTTGCCTTCACGTTTATTTTTATGCCCAACCACAGTGTAAACCATCGCGCTGGTCTTATTGCTGGCGTGGTGACGGGTATTTTGTATGATGCCTCGCAATGGGCTTATCTCAGCTTGCAGATTGGCGTGTCTGGTTATAACGCTATTTATGGCAGCTTTGCCGCTTTGCCTTTGTTTGTGGTCTGGATACAAACCGGCTGGATGATTGTGCTTTTGGGTTGCGAGCTGGCGTTTTTTATACAGAATTATGAGATTTACCGACATAACGACCGCTTTGCCGATTTAAGCTTTTCCTTGAAAAAAATCATCGCCCTGCAAATAACCCATGTGATTGTCCAGAATTTTAGCGGTGTGCATAAGCCTTTAACCGCCACTGAAATAGCGATCAAGCTGGTGATACCCATAGCGATTATCCAACCCGTTTTATCCACATTGACAGCAAGCCATATCCTGATTGCGTTTAAACAACAGGACGAAATAGATGAGGCTTACCAACCGGCAGTCGATACCAATCACCTGACGATCGCTTTTGTCATTAATGCCCTAGAACAGTGTGGGCAAAATCAGTTGCCGGAAATCAACCAAGCCCATTTGTTTATAAATGCCACCGATGCGTTCAGGAAGTTAATGAAAGCCTCTGAGCAAAATTGTTTGTTAAAAGAATGCTTAATTACCTATAAGCTTGAGTAACTTTAAAGACAAGTGAAAGTGAAAATGCAATTTCAAATAGCCTATAGTTTAATTGTGTCATTCAACATTATTAAATAGAAACAATATATTACAGCCTTATTTAATTGGCGCTGACTGATCAGTTTCATACTGTCCCGCGTGGGCAGGACAGTGTTGCCTGCGCGCTAATTTATTTATTGTAGCCATTCTGCTTTCTTTAATGCCTTAATCTGGTATCTTTATCCGTGGTTAACTGTTTATACCCTTTCATAAACGGTTATAGGATGCGTTACATAGTTATACATTTCCCCTAACCCCTCTTTTTCATAGAGCGGGAACTAACTCATGACATTTAGTTTTAATTTAATTAAAGGACATATTGATGGCGAACATCGAAAAAGCGGATGTACAAAACTGTTTAAAAAACTTGATTGATCCTAACAATGGCGTGGATTTAATGACCGGTAAAGCGGTTAAGTCGATAACAGTGGATGGGCATGCTGTGCAGGTAGTTTTGGAACTGGGTTATCCGGCGAAAAGCTATTTACCGATCCTCAAAGCCAATGTCGAGCAGGCTTTGCAAGCAATCGACGGCATTGGCGCTATCAGTGTCGAAGTCTGTGTCAACATCATTGCGCACGGAGTACAGCAACAGTTAACGCCCTTACCGAATATTAAAAATATCATTGCAGTCGCTTCTGGTAAAGGAGGCGTTGGCAAATCGACTACGGCGGTAAATTTAGCCTTGGCGCTTGCTGCGGAAGGCGCTGTTGTCGGCATTTTGGATGCGGATATTTATGGCCCCAGTATCCCGACAATGTTAGGGCTGTCGGGTATGCCGGTCAGTCAAGATAATAAAACCATGCAGCCAAAAGTAGCGTATGGATTACAAACCAACTCGATTGGCTATTTGGTTGATCAAGATCAAGCAATCATTTGGCGGGGGCCGATGGTGACCAATGCCTTACAACAATTACTAAAGGAAACTCAGTGGGATAAGCTGGATTATTTAGTGATTGATTTACCGCCCGGCACTGGCGACATTCAGCTGACCTTGGCACAGCAAATTCCAGTGAGTGGCGCAGTGATTGTGACTACGCCGCAGGATATTGCTTTAATAGATGCACAGCGCGGCTTAGGGATGTTTGAAAAAGTTAATATTCCGGTATTAGGCATTATCGAAAACATGAGTATGCACATCTGTAGCAACTGCGGTCATGCCGAGGCTATTTTTGGGGAAGGCGGTGGTGCGGCGATGTCAGCTAAAAATAAGGTAGAACTGTTGGGTTCATTGCCGCTGGATATGACTATTCGTATGAATGCCGATGGCGGCAGGCCCACGGTGGTCGCTGATCCAAACAGCAAAGCGGCGGAAATTTATCGGTCTGTTGCGCGGAAGATGGCGGCTAAGTTAGCGTTAAAAACCAAAGATTACAGCCGAAAATTCCCGAACATTGTGATTCAAAATTCTTGAATATCTAATTTTCTATACTTAATCATAAGTTTACCTGATTACCCATAAGCTTCAGCCAATTTGAGCAAACGCCCTGGCATAGGCGGAGTATTCGCCGCAGCGATGAGAAACCGGGGCATCATGGATTGCAGATCGAATCTGCGGTTAAAGCGATAAC